>NZ_RZOT01000897.1:0-1133 GCF_003999085.1 Mesorhizobium sp. M4A.F.Ca.ET.090.04.2.1 | reverse complement strand
ACCGGAACCAGCGGCAAGACTTCGGTCACCGCCTTTACCCGCCAGATCTGGGAGCAGGCGGGCCTTGCCGCCGCCTCGATCGGCACCACCGGTGTGGTCGCGCCCGGCCGCAACGACTACGGCTCGCTGACGACACCGGATCCGGTGGCGCTGCACCTCCTGCTCAAGGAACTGGCCGACGCCGGCGTCACCCATGCGTCGATGGAGGCCTCCAGCCACGGCCTCGACCAGCGCCGGCTCGACGGCGTCAGGCTTGCCGCTGGCGGCTTCACCAATCTCGGCCGCGACCATATGGACTACCACCCGACGGTCGAGGACTATCATCGCGCCAAACTGCGCCTGTTCGACACGCTACTGCCCGAGGGCGCGCCGGCTGTCATCTTCGCCGACGATCCGTGGTCAGAGCCGACTGTGCGTGCGGCAAAGGCGGCAGGGCTCAACGTGTTGACCGTCGGTCGGCATGGCGACTTCCTCAGGCTGAAGCGGGTCGAGCACGAGCGACATCGCCAGCGGGCCGAGGTCGAGGTCGATGGCGTGCTCCACGAAATCGACCTGCCGCTGGCCGGCGATTTCCAGATCGCCAACGCGCTGGTTTCGGCGGGACTTGCCATTTCCACTGGAACGCCGGTTGCCAAGGCTTTGATGGCATTGGAAAAACTGAAGGGCGCTCCGGGACGGCTCGACCTCGTCGGCACCACGGCCAACGGCGCGCCAGTCTATGTCGACTATGCCCACAAGCCGGATGCGCTGGAAAACGTGCTGGCCTCGGTGCGGCCGTTTACGACCGGCCGGGTCATCGTCGTCTTCGGCTGCGGCGGCGATCGCGATCGCGGCAAGCGGCCGATCATGGGCGAGATTGCGACGCGGCTCGCCGACGTCGTCATCGTCACCGACGACAATCCGCGCTCGGAAGTGCCGGAAACGATCCGCGCCGCGATCCTGGCGGCCGCACCCGGCGCCATCGAGATCGGCGACCGGCGCAGGGCGATCCACGAGGCGGTGGCCATGCTCCATGCCGGCGACACGCTGATCGTGGCTGGCAAGGGGCACGAGGAAGGCCAGACGATCGGCAGCGAAACGTTCCATTTCTCCGACCATGAGGAAGTCCGCGCGGCGCTCAGGGAGCGCGCGGC
>NZ_RZOT01000896.1:0-1133 GCF_003999085.1 Mesorhizobium sp. M4A.F.Ca.ET.090.04.2.1 | reverse complement strand
GGCGTACCGGGCGAGGTGCTTCTGGCGATCTGGGGCCGGGAGACCGGCTTCGGCGCGGCCAAGATGCCTTACGACGCCTTCGAGGTGCTGGGCACCAAGGCCTTCATGTCGACGAAAAAGGACTTCTTCCGCACCGAGGTGCTGGCAGCATTGGAGATCGTCGAGCGCGGGCTGGCACCGGTCAATGCGATGAAATCATCCTGGGCCGGCGCGCTCGGCCAGCCGCAATTCATGCCGACATCCTTCCTCAAGCATGCAGTCGATTTCGACGGCGACGGCCGGCCCGACATCTGGAATTCGACGCCGGATGTGCTCGCCTCGATCGCCAACTATCTCGTCCATTATGGCTGGGTCAGGGGCCGCGGCTGGGGAGCCGAGGTGATCGCGCCGGCCAATGTTTCCTGCTCGCTCGAAGGCCCCGATCAGGGCAAGAGGATTGCCGACTGGGTGGCGATGGGTATCAGGCGAGCCGACAACAAGGCGTTCCAGGCGAGTGAGCTGAAAGCCGAGGGCTTCCTCTTGATGCCGGCCGGCCGCAGCGGACCGGCCTTCATCGTCACGCCGAACTTCTATGTGCTGAAGCAGTACAACACCAGCGACCTCTACGCGCTGTTCATCGGCCATGCCGCCGATCGCATCGCGAAGGGCGACGCCACCTTTACCGCAAGCTGGGGGCCGGTCGGCGATCTGCACCGCTCCGATATTGCCGCCCTGCAGCGGGCGCTGGAGGCCAAGGGCTACGACGTAGGCAGTGCCGACGGGCTGCCCGGTTTCAAGACCCGCCGCTCGATCGGCGCCTGGCAGGCGAAGAATGGCAGGGCCGCGACCTGCTTCCCCGATGTTGGCCTGGTTGCGGTGCTGAAGTAACCTCGAATTTAGCAGAATTTTCCCGATTGGCTGCATCGATTAGCCGGCGCATGGGTCGACACGCCGTGGCTCGTTCTGGTCCAATACGTTGTCTTGCAAATGCGCGTTGCCGGCTTGCGGGCCGCCGGATATGGTGTTGACCAATTGGACAAAAACCATGACGGTAAGTGGCCGGGGACACGCGCGCGACCCGATGGAATTTCTGCAATCCTGAGCCGGGAACTCAGGTCAACAAACAACAAAACAGGGAACGATCACCATGATGC
>NZ_RZOT01000895.1:0-1135 GCF_003999085.1 Mesorhizobium sp. M4A.F.Ca.ET.090.04.2.1 | reverse complement strand
GGATAGCGCCACAACGTGCGGGCGCTTCATTTTCATCCGCGATGCCGGCACTGTCCACAATTTGGCGTTCCAATCGATTTCCGGCCATTCCATGCCGCGCACTTCGCCAGATCGCGCAGCGGTCAATGTCACGAATTCCAATGCCCGTGCACCCGTGCCTTCGCGTTTGCGCAATGCTGCGAACCACGTGGGCGCGTCTTTCAGCTGAACGGCGGGCTGATTATCGACCGTCGCAACCTTGCTTGGCTTGGACAGCATGGCATTGAGATTGCCCTTCCACTCTGCCGGATTGTCGCCCTCGCGGTGTCCGTGTGCCTTTGCCCAATCAAGCACGCGTTCGCAACGTTGCCGCAAACGCGTGGCCGTCTCTGTCTTGGTCGTCCAAATCGGCTTAAGGATTTCAACCATGTGATGTTTGGTGACTTCGGAAACGGCAAGATTCCCGATGACGGGCATTGCATACGTGTCCAGAGTGGATTGCCATTGCTTCCGATGCTTTTCGTTTCTGAATTCCGCCAGCGTGTCGGCAAGGAATTTGTCAACGGTATCGCGGAATGTGAGATGGCGCTTTGCGGCCTCAATGGCGGCTTTGCGACGGTCGCGCTTCTCTTGTAGCGGATCGATGCCGTTGCGGATTTTGTCTTTGGTTGCCCTCGCCCGCTCGCGAGCTTCGCCCAATGATACGTCATGCCCGCCAAGACCCATTTCGCGGCGCTTGCCGTTGAGCATCGTTCGCAATAGCCATGACCGGCCGCCGCCCGGCGTGATCTGGAGCATGAGCCCTGCAACACCGCCAACGGCAAACACAGCGTTGCTCGGCGTGGTCGACCCGGGGTGCTTCAAGTTCCTGACGGCTAGTGCTGAAAGTTCCTTCGCGATCTTCGGCATTTCTCTATCCCATCATCTTACCCGCCAAAAATAATGGCATTGGATGATCTGGATTGCAACGGCGCGAGACAGCTATTTTAGATTAAAGCATTGATATTGCCTTATGATTTTCATTTATTGAGACAACATGAGACAGCAATATGGCTGTCGCTCTCTCCGCCATACCATCAAAAAAATCAACAACTTATAGTGAATTTCCGAACTTACCCGCCAAAGAGCCCATCATGTAGGATGCTATTGATTTAGG
>NZ_RZOT01000894.1:0-1141 GCF_003999085.1 Mesorhizobium sp. M4A.F.Ca.ET.090.04.2.1 | reverse complement strand
GCACCACCACGGCGACCTGGAAACCTTCCATGGCGGCGATGTCGGCTTCGGCAAGACCGAAGTGGCGCTGCGCGCCGCGTTCATCGCCGCCATGGAAGGTTTCCAGGTCGCCGTGGTGGTGCCGACTACCTTGCTGTCGCGCCAGCACTTCAAGACCTTCTCGCAGCGCTTCTCCGGCCTGCCGATCCGCGTCGCGCAGGCGTCCCGGCTGGTCGGTTCCAAGGAATTGGCCGAGACCAAGAAAGGCATTGCCGAGGGCACGGTCGACATCGTCGTCGGCACCCATGCGCTGCTGGGTTCCGCGATCTCGTTCAAGAATCTCGGCCTGCTGATAATCGACGAGGAGCAGCATTTTGGCGTCAAGCACAAGGAGCGGCTGAAGGACCTGAAGAGCGACGTGCACGTGCTGACGCTGTCGGCGACGCCGATCCCGCGCACGCTGCAGTTGGCGCTGACCGGCGTGCGCGAACTGTCGCTGATCGCCACGCCGCCGGTCGACCGCATGGCGGTGCGCACCTTCATCTCGCCCTTCGATCCGCTGGTGATCCGCGAGACGCTGCTGCGCGAGCGCTATCGCGGCGGCCATTCCTTCTATGTCGTGCCGCGCATCAGCGACTTGACCGAAATCCATGATTTCCTGAAGCAATCGGTGCCGGAGCTTAAAGTGGCGGTGGCGCATGGTCAGATGCCGCCGGGCGAGCTCGACGACATCATGAACGCCTTCTATGACGGACAGTACGACGTGCTTCTGTCGACCACCATTGTCGAATCCGGCCTGGACATCCCGACCGCCAACACGCTGATCATCCATCGCGCCGACATGTTCGGCCTGTCGCAGCTCTACCAGCTTCGCGGCCGCGTCGGGCGCTCGAAGGTGCGCGCCTACGCGCTGTTCACGCTGCCGGCCAACCGCAAGCTTACCGACACCGCCGAGCGGCGGCTGAAGGTACTGCAGTCGCTCGACACGCTCGGCGCCGGCTTCCAGCTCGCCAGCCATGACCTCGATATCCGCGGCGCCGGCAATCTTCTGGGCGAGGAGCAGTCCGGCCACATCAAGGAGGTCGGCTTCGAGCTCTACCAGCAGATGCTGGAAGAGGCGGTGGCCGAGGTGAAGGATTCCGGCGAGGTGCAGGACGGTGGC
>NZ_RZOT01000893.1:0-1141 GCF_003999085.1 Mesorhizobium sp. M4A.F.Ca.ET.090.04.2.1 | reverse complement strand
TTCCAGGAGCGCGGTGTTGTGCTCGGGATTCTCGCCGGGCTTTTCGAACGACACGTAGTTGACCACGACATGGTCCTTGTCTCCGCTCAACGTCAGCTGGAAATAGACGGTCACGCCGGGTGGCCTGAGCTCGAGGTCGAGCACGATGCGCGGACTGCCGCTCCAGTCGACATGGGCTTCGCCGCCGTGACCGAGCCTGAGCGTGCCCGGCATGAAGAACAGTTCGGCCGCCGAATCCACCAGATCCGACAGGCAGGCGAAATGCTCGAGCCGGATGAAGGCGATATAGTCGGCGACGTCGATCAGCCTGAGTTCGGTGATCACCTGCTCGATGGCGTTGGCGACGATGATCTCGCGGGATTTTGCGTAAGCTTGCCGGTTCATGAGGTCAGTCTGCGCTCAGCCTTTTTCGAATAGACGATCCGCACCAGCTCGGCGACGGCCTGGTAAAATTGCGACGGGATTACGCTATCAACCGAAACTTGCTTGTACATGGAGCGCGCGAGCGCCACATCCTCAAAGATCGGGATGTTGTGCTCCCTGGCGATCTCGCGGATCTTGAGCGCCACAAGATCCTGGCCCTTGGCCAGCACCATGGGCGCGGAATCCTCCTCGCGGACGTATTTCAGCGCGATGGAATAGTGCGTCGGATTGGCGATGATCAGCGTGGCGCGCGGCACCGCCGTCATCATGCGCCGCCGCGCACGATCACGCGCCAGCGACCTCAGCCGCGACTTGACGATCGGATCACCTTCGGACTGCTTCATCTCGTCCTTGATTTCCTGCTTGCTCATGCGCAGGTCGCGCCGCCAGTGGAAGCGCGACCAGACAAAGTCGGCCACCGCGATCAGCCCCATGACGAAAACGATCGCCACCAATATGTCGACGGCGATGCTCCTGATGACGAGACCGAAGGCGACCGGGTTGGTGATCATGCCGGCTAGCAGCCTGCGGTGGTCCTCCGACAACGTGAAGCCGAGCACGACGACGGCAAAGCCGAGCTTGCCCAGCGACTTCAGGAACTCGACAAGGCCCTGCACGCCGAACATGCGGCTCCAGCCCTTGGCGATCGAGATGCGCGACAGCTGCGGCCTGACCCGCTCGCCGACGAACTGCGGCATATTCTGGAACACCGAGGCGC
>NZ_RZOT01000892.1:0-1142 GCF_003999085.1 Mesorhizobium sp. M4A.F.Ca.ET.090.04.2.1 | reverse complement strand
ACCCAGGAAGGAGCGCCGATCGACCGGCTGACGGCAGCCCTTTCCTCTTCCTTCGGGCTGCCTCCGCGCCGCGCCATGCCGGCGCCACGCGTCGAAAAGCGCAGCTTCTTCCTGAAGAACCTGCTTACCGAGGTGATTTTCAAGGAAGCTGGCCTCGGCACGTTCGACCCGCTGGCGCAACGTCGCCGCGCCTGGATCTGGCGTGGCGCGGCCACCGCGTGTGCGGTCGCAGCCTTGCTGGCCGCCGGCCTGTTTACCTGGTCCTATTTCGACAACCGCAATGCAATCACCGCGCAGGCTGGTCAATTCGAGGCGCTTCAGGAGCCACTGACCGCCGTCACCGCCGCCCCGGCATCGGTGGAGCAGCCGGCCATCGACGGCGCATTGGCCGCGATGGACCAGGTCACGAATGCCCGCACCGCGCCGCCGGACGCGCCGCATGACCTGCTCGGACCCTCGGCCTCGGCGGAGCTGATGCGCGCGCAGGCCGATACCTACGACCACGCGCTGCGCAACGTGCTCGAGCCGCATATGGTCGCGCTGCTCGAGGCGACCATGTGGCGGCAGATCCGCGACCCTGACTTCATGCTGGGGGCGCTGAAGACCTACCGCATGATGACCGGCTTGTCGCAGATGGACACCGACTTCGCGCAGAACTGGTGGGTGAACAGCCTGCCGGAATTCGCGCCGGCGCCGCCCTTCCCGAGCCCGGACGCCGAAGAGCATCAACTGGCCGCGATCCGGCGTATGGCGGTCGATGACAACTACGTCGCTCCGGACAAGGAACTGGTCGCCGAGGCGCTGAAAACGGTGTGCACGATCTCGCTGCCGGCGCGCGCCTACAAGCAGTTGCTGGCCGATCCGGAAGTGGCCGCGGTGAAGGAATGGATCCCGGCCAATTTCGCCGGCCCCAACGGCGCCAAGGTGTTTGCCCGGCGCTCCGACAAGACGTTGCGCGTCGGCGTTCCGGGCGCCTTCAGCTATGCCGGCTTCCACGATGCCATTCTCGACCGGGTCGAGGACGTTGCCGCCCAGGCGGCGCTGGATCGGGCGGTGTTCGCCGGCGGCTGCTCGGAGAATTCCGAAACCTCGGTCTCGGCTTTGTCGGAAGACATACTGAAGCTCTACTATGAGGACTATAT
>NZ_RZOT01000891.1:0-1151 GCF_003999085.1 Mesorhizobium sp. M4A.F.Ca.ET.090.04.2.1 | reverse complement strand
AGCTGGAAGCAATCGGGCGCCGGCTTGCCGCGGGTGACGTCCTCGGCCGCGACGATCACGGCGGGGACAGGAATGCCGGCCGCCTTCATGCGCAGCAGCGCCAGTTCGTGCGGTGCCGAGGTGGCGATCGCCCAGCGCTCCGGCGGCAGCGACTTGAGAAACGCCACCGCGCCGGCGATCGGCACGATGCCTTCGAGATCACCCGCTTCAGCCTTCAGCAGCGCGTCGGCCTCAAGCACCGGATCGACGCCGGGAAGCATCAGCGCGGCGATGGTCTCGACAGCCCGCTTGCCATGAATCGTCGGCAGGAAGGTCGCGACGTCGAGGCCCTGGCGCTGAGCCCAGTCAGTCCACACCCTTTCGGCCGCGGCAATGGAATTGATCACCGTGCCGTCCATATCGAACAGGAAGGCCGCGAATTTTCTGCCTGCAAACATCTAAAATCCTGGAGGTCGTATTCGGGAGGGACTAAGCTACGATCGATCGTAGCCGCATGGCCGGGCCGTGGAAAGGCGCAAGGCCGCCTTTTGACATGCCGGAGCGGTGCAAACCGCTCCAATTCTGTTTGCGCAATTCCGTACGGAAGACCACTACGCACTGTTGCTGAAAGTGTTCCAAGGGGAACCATGGCAGGCCTGCCGCGTTGAAAAGACTGTCTTCCAGAATGACCGCAGGGGGCAATCGTGATGCTGATCCGGCTCGGCTACGAAATCGCCATTGAATGCGCCGGATCGACGCCGATCATCTCGCTGCTCGAGATTCACAGGGATCGTCAGGCCGACATCAAGCGGCAGACGCGCGTGCTCACCTCGCCTTCCGTGCCGACCAGGGTCTACCACGACCGCCACGGCAACAGCTGCCGCCGCTTCACCGCGCCTGCCGGCGGCTTTCGCATCCTCTATGACGCGGTCATCGAGGACAGCGGCGAGCCGGACGAGGTCAACACGCTCGCCAGGGAAACGCCGGTGGCGGAGCTCCCCGATGACGTGCTCGTCTACCTGCTTGGCAGCCGCTATTGCGAAACAGACCATCTCAGCGATCTCGCCTGGCAGCGGTTCGGCAACCTGCCGCCGGGCTGGGCGCGGGCGCAGGCGATCGTCGATTACGTCCACAGTCGGCTGTCCTTCGGCTACGGCTATGCGCGCGCCACC
>NZ_RZOT01000890.1:0-1162 GCF_003999085.1 Mesorhizobium sp. M4A.F.Ca.ET.090.04.2.1 | reverse complement strand
AGCGGAGCGCGACGACATGATGGCCGCCTACCGCAAGCGGCTGGTGGGCAGCGACCGCAAGGCACAGGTCGAGGCAGCCCTCGCCTGGAGCCTGTGGGAGGGCGAGACGATCACGCTCTTGCCGGAGCCTGAAACCAGCGGCAAGTTCGGCGAGGACGACTTTGCCGTCGCCTTCGCCCGCATCGAGAATCACTATTTCGTCCATGCCGGCTGGCTCGAGGAGGGGCAGTTGCTGCGCGACGCTTGGAAGCTGAAGGACATCCCTGGCACCATCGTTCACGGCCGCTACGACATGCCGTGCCCGGCGCGCTACGCCTGGGCGCTGCACAAGGCCTGGCCGAAGGCGGATTTCCACCTCATCGAGGGCGCCGGCCATGCCTATTCGGAACCAGGGATCCTGGACCGGCTGATCCGGGCGACAGATGGGTTTGCGGGGAAAAAATGACAGCCCGCAGCACCCCCCTCTGTCCTGCCGGACATCTCCCCCTCAAGGGGGGAGATTGGCCTTCGTCGCGGCTTTCGCAAATTTTCAACGCTGCAGGTTGTGGCGCGGCATTCGAACTGCTGATCTCCCCCCTTGAGGGGGAGATGCCCGGCAGGGCAGAGGGGGGTGTTCAAGCGCCCACAGAACGATGACAAAGCAACGCCTCTACCTCTTCGACACCACCCTTCGCGACGGCCAGCAGACGCCGGGTATCGACTTTTCCGTCGAGGACAAGATCGCCATCGCCAAATTGCTGGACGAGTTCGGCATCGACTATGTCGAGGGCGGCTATCCCGGCGCCAACCCGACCGACACCGCCTTCTTCCAGGAGAACCGCACGGCCAAGGCAAAATTCGTCGCTTTCGGCATGACCAAGCGGGCAGGTGTCTCGGCCTCCAACGATCCGGGGCTGGCGGCGCTCGTGCAGTCGAAGTCGGACGCCATCTGCTTCGTCGCCAAGAGCTGGGACTATCATGTGCGCGTCGCGCTCGCCTGCACCAACGAGGAAAACCTCGACTCGATCAAGGTCTCGGTCGAGACGGCGGTCGCCGCCGGCAAGGAAGCCATGGTCGACTGCGAGCATTTCTTCGACGGCTTCAAGGCCAATCCGTCTTACGCCCTGGCCTGCGCGAGAACCGCCTACGATGCCGGCGCGTGCTGGGTGGTGCTGTGCGACAC
>NZ_RZOT01000088.1:0-13635 GCF_003999085.1 Mesorhizobium sp. M4A.F.Ca.ET.090.04.2.1 | reverse complement strand
TTCCGGCACCGCGCGAACCGGGAACGGACGCAGCAGGCGCTTTTATTGTTTCAAGTTGCCGCCAGACTAACAGCGCCACGCGGGATCACCAAGAGCGCATGCGGCGAATTTTGCCGATGCCGCGGCTGCGACGGCTTCGCAGTTGAATAGCCGGCTTCAATCAGGCATGTCTCAAAAGAGGGACCGAGAGGGCCGGGCAACATCAACCAATGAGCCGCAACGCATGATGGCAACGCCATGAACTGGAGGCGTTATTTCTGGCCGGTCGTCGGCATCGCGGCGGTGGTGTTCTCGCTGTGGCTGCTCATCCACGAACTGCGCGGCATCTCGCTCGACGACGTTTGGGCCGGCATCGTCGCGATCCCCGCGCGCGGCTGGATATTGGCGGCGCTGAGCTCGGTGATCGCCTACGCTTCGCTTGCCGGTTACGATCACATCGCGTTGCTCCACATCGGCAAGAAAGTGTCGTGGCTGTTCGTCACCTTCTGCTCCTTCACAACCTACGCGCTGTCGCACAACATTGGCGGCTCGGTAATCTCGGGCGCCGTGATCCGCTATCGCGCCTACGGCACCAGGGGGCTGACCGGTCAGGATGTCGGCGTTCTCGTGGCGATCTGCTGGATCACCTTCGTGCTGTCCAGCATCTTCCTCGGCGGGCTCGTGCTGGTGCTGGAGCCCGAGGTCATCGACCGTTTCTCAGGCGTGCCACATCACCGGGCGGCGAGTGCCGCCGGGCTAGCCATGCTGATTCTGGTCGGCGCCTACATCTTCGGCAGCTGGCTGCACCTGAAGCCGCTCAGGATCGGCGGCTTCCAGCTGCACTATCCGGCGCTGCCCATCGTGGCGCGGCAGTTGCTGATCGGTCCGGTCGAACTGCTTGCCGCCACGGCAATCATCTTCTTTGCCCTGCCGGCCACCGGCAATCCCGGCTATTTCGTCATCCTCGGCGTGTTCCTGGTATCCTTCTCGGTGGCACAAATCTCGCACGCGCCGGGCGGGCTCGGCGTCTTCGAGGTGGTCTTCCTCGCCGGCCTCTCGCACATGGACCCGGTCGGCGTGCTGGCCGCGCTCCTGGTGTTTCGCCTGTTCTACCTGATTATCCCACTGCTGATTGCGCTTGGCGTGGTGCTGTTCTTCGAGCATTCGCAGCTTGGCCGCAGCGAGAGCTGAGCCGGGCTTCCCAGCCACTCCCAGCAAGAGTGAGCAAAAGCTGCGATTGAAACGCGGCGCGGGGTTGACTATTTTCCGGCGGCGGCTACAAGGCAGCGCTCGCGGCGCTTGAGCCGCCCGCTTCGCACGGTTACCGACCGCGCCTGCTGGGGAATAGGTTAACGGTAGACCCACGGACTCTGACTCCGTTAGTCCTGGTTCGAATCCAGGTTCCCCAGCCACTTGAAATCATTGACAAATTCGGATTTTTAGGCGCAGCGGCGAGAATGGCCGCGTACCCATGGCGTACCCACTTTTTGGCATACCCCGGTTCGTGCTATTGGACGGCCATGCCCGCCCCCCGCTTCCAGCAGATGATCGAGCAGCTTCACGCGACCGGCCTGACCTGCAGGCAGATCGCCGAGGCCGCGAAGTTGTCGCACTCGACGGTGCACCGGCTGGCGACCGGCGAGGCGCGCGCGCCCGCCTACTCGACGGTTCGCCAGATCGAGCGGCTGTTCGCCGCAAAAAACTTTGCTTCGAAAGAGGGCGACCGATGAGCCTGCGCCAGATGGTGGCCGATTTGCGCCAGTGGGGCATCGACACCGGGATGATCGCGGCGGGCCTGCGCTGCGGGCGCACCAGCGTCCTCAACCTCGCCCGCATGGACGACGCAGGCGGCAGCGCCGAGCTGGTCGCCAAGCTCGAACGGCTGTGGCGGCGTCACCGTATCACCAGCGGCGCGCAGGACGACAGGGGCGCTACGGGTTGAGAGCGAGCGACTTGCCGCCGCCTTTGTCGCTTTGAGTGAGGGTTACGAGCGGACTCCTCACTGCCTCCTCGTCGGGGCTGGGCGCTACAAACGTAGCGGCCACCTCTCTATCTCCAAGCAGAATATCCTCTGCAACGAGACGCGCGTGGGCCGCGACGGCATCCAGACCGCCTCCCTGCCGACAAAGGGTCATTGACGTTCCCGATTCGGCAGACGATGGTGTCGGATCTCAATCTGCAATGAGGACGAACACCACCAAGGGAGGGGAGTGACCATGAAATTGACCATAATCGCCAGCGCATTACTGCTCGCCACAGCCGCTCACAGCGCACAGCCCTACACTCTGACGGCGAAGGAGAGTCAGATAGCCGAACTCAGCGCGACGAATTACGCCAAAGAAAAAGACGCGACATTCGTCTCCTGCTCCAACCAGTGTACCAGAGACGATCACCACGTCGCCTGCGTCATCGCCGACAAAAGCGGCGCGAAGTCCGAAGTGCAATGTTCGTACAAGACGCCGGGCTGTCTGACGCAATAGGTAATTCACCCGCTCCGGCCGCCATAGGCCGTTAACCACTGCAGTTTGCCCCCGGCGGGACATGCGGTAGAGCACGGTCCTTGCCTTCGATGGGGAAAGATACCGTCCGCTGATCGCGCCGCCTTATGCGGGGTCAGTTCACCGTCGCGTCGGGCGGTCGCGTCTCGACAGGGCGAGCTTCGATCCGGTCCACCCATTTCCTGATCAGCGTGAACGTCTCTATCGGCCCGATCAGGCGCTGCCGGATCGCGCGGCGTCGGGTTCATTTTTCCCCGGCAGTCTGGCGCGAAGAGCGCGCGTTTCTGTTAGTTTTGGCATGTTGCGGTTTTCCCCCTTGGCTTGCCGCGTACCCATGGCGTACCCAGCAAGTCACAATTATCCGCAAGTAACCGCAACTGACAAGAGGAAAATCCCAGTAATAACAAGTATCCGCAACAATAACCGGATCGCGGCTGACGCGCTCTGACTCCGTTAGTCCTGGTTCGAATCCAGGTTCCCCAGCCAGATATCTGCCGTGCCAGCTTTGGGTATCCGAGAGCTCGGGTGGTGCGTTCTTGCAGCAACGCTCTACGCGGTGAGATGTGGAACTGCTGAACCTTTCACAGGCTTGCGGCAGGCCGCATCGATTTGTCAGGCCGAAAGCCTGATCGGCCGACCGGGCGCGATGCGGCTTGCGGCTGCGACGATGGCGTCTGCATCGATGCCAAAATGGCGATAAAGATCGCCGATGGTGCCGGTCTGCCCGAAATGCTCTACTCCGAGAGGCACCGTGCGATGTCCGGCCACGGCCCCGAGCCAGGACAATGTCGCCGGATGGCCGTCGATCACCGTGATCAGCGTGCAATGCGCCGGCAGACGGGCGAGCAGCCGCTCGGCGAGGCTCATCGCCGTGGCGTGACCACGCGCCCTTGCGCGCCGGGCGGCCGTCCAGCCGGCGTTCAGCCTGTCGGCCGACGTCACCGCGAGCACGCCAATGTCGCGTCGATCGCCTCCGATGCGGCCGGCTGCCGCGATGGCCTCTGTCGCGACCGTGCCCTGATAGGCGATCACCACCTCGGCATTCGATCCCGGCTCGCGAAGCCAGTAGGCGCCGTCGATCACGCCCTCGGCGAATCCTGGATCGCTGCGGTGCTGCGGTTGCTCCATCGGGCGGGTGGAAAGCCTCAGATAAACCGACCCGCCGGTCTCATCGCGCAGCCAGGTGCGTTCGTTCGGATCGCCCTCGCCGTCACGCTGGAGATAGTCGAAGCTCCAGTCCATGATGATCGACAGTTCATCGAGGAAGGCAGGCTCGAAAGAGGCCAGCCCGTCCTGCGCCATGCCGATAAGCGGCGTGCCGATCGACTGGTGCGCTCCCCCTTCCGGCGCCAGCGTCACGCCCGATGGGGTGCCGACCAAGAGAAACCGGGCGTCCTGATAGCAGGCATAGTTCAGCGCATCGAGGCCGCGCGCGACGAAGGGATCGTAAACCGTTCCGACCGGGATCAATCGTTCACCGAACAGGGAATGCGACAATCCCGCCGCGCCTAGCATAAGCATCAGGTTCATCTCGGCGATGCCTAACTCAACATGCTGGCCCTTGGGCGAGAAGGCCCATTTCTGCGTCGAAGCAATACGCTCGTCGCGGAACGTGTCGGCGCGCGCCGCGCGGGCGAACAGACCGCGCCGGTTGACCCAGGGGCCGAGATTGGTCGAGACGGTCACGTCCGGCGCCATGGTGACGATCCGGTCGGCCAACGGCCCGCCTGCCTTGGCGATCTCGTCGAGGATCTTGCCGAAGCCGGCTTGCGTGGACAGCATCCTATCCGACAATTTCACTCTGTCCGGACGCGGCAAGGCCGGCGCCTCGAAACGGCGCCTGCCCTTGGCGAAAAACGGAACACCGGACAGGAAGGCGCGCAGGCCCGCTTCGTCGGGCACGGCAGCAAATGGCTTCCACTCCGCGCCCTCCGGCACGCCCATGGCGCCGCGAAAGGTCTCCATCTGCGCCGGCGTCATCAGGCCGGCATGGTTGTCCTTGTGCCCGGCCAGCGGCGTGCCCCAGCCCTTGATCGTATAGGCCAGGAAAACCGTCGGCCGGTCGTCGTCCGCCGCATCGAACGCCTCGCAGAGCGACGGCAGGCAGTGTCCGCCAAGGTTTTCCATCAGCACTGCGAGTTCGGTGTCGCTGCGGCGGTCCAGTAGTTCCGTGATCGCACCCTGATCGCCAAGATCGTCCATGAGCCGTTTGCGCCAGGCCGCACCGCCCTGAAAAGTCAGAGCCGAATAGAGTGCGTTGGGGCAGGCATCGATCCAGTCACGCAGGGCCTCTCCACCCGGTTCGGCAAAGGCCGCGCGTTGCAGGGCGCCATATTTGAGACGGGCCACCCGCCAGCCGAAAGCGGAAAAGATCGCCTCAATGCGGTGCCAGAGCCCTTCACGCACCACGCCGTCAAGACTCTGGCGGTTGTAGTCGATCACCCACCAGACGTTGCGCAAGTCGTGCTTCCAGCCCTCCTGCAAGGCCTCGTAGATGTTGCCTTCGTCCAGTTCCGCGTCTCCGATCAGGGCGACCATCCGGCCTTCCTTGCCGGCCCAGTCATGGCCGCGCAGATAGTCCTGCGTCATGGAGGCGAAGATCGGGAAGGCCGCACCGAGGCCAACCGAACCGGTCGAGAAATCGACATCGTCGACATCCTTGGTGCGCGACGGATAGCTTTGCACGCCGCCATAGCCGCGGAAATTCTTCAGCTTCTCCAGGGGCAGGTTGCCCATCAGATACTGGACCGCGTGGAACACTGGGCCGGCATGCGGCTTCACCGCTACCCGGTCCTCGGGGCGCAGGGCGTGGAAGTAAAGCGACGTGATGATCGCCGCCATCGAGGCCGAAGAGGCCTGATGGCCGCCGACCTTGACCTCCCCCTCGCCCTTGTCGCGCAGATGATTGGCGTTGTGGATCGTCCAGCAGGACAACCACAGAAGCCGGCGATGCAGGGTTTCCAGATGGGCGAGGTCGATCATAGCGAACTCCGATTATGCGGCGAGCGACGCCGGCATCTGCAGCGCCTGCGTGAGGTCCGCCAGGATATCCTCGACCTCTTCCAGCCCGACGGACAGCCGGACCAGCCCCTCGGAAATGCCGTGGGCGGCACGCTCTTCGGGCGTATAGGTCGAATGGGTCATGGAGGCCGGATGCTGGATCAGGGTTTCGGCGTCGCCCAGGGAGACGGCGCGCCGGATCAGTTCGAGGCGGTTCATCATCGTGCGACCTGCTGCCAGTCCGCCCTTCAGCTCAAAAGCGATCATCGCTCCGAAGCCGGGCATCTGCCGCTTGGCAAGGGCATGCTGCGAAGAACTTTCCAGCCCGGGATAATAGACCTTGGCCACCGCCGGGTGGCTCTCCAGCATTCGTGCCACCGTCATGGCACTTGCGCAATGCCGTTCCATGCGCAGCTTCAGCGTCTTGAGACCGCGCAGAACCAGCATCGCATTGAAGGGAGCCATGACCGCGCCGGTCATGTCCTTCATGCCGACCAGGCGAACCTGCGTCATGTCTTCGGCCCTGCCGACAGCGATGCCACCGACGAGATCACCGTGCCCGCCCATATATTTGGTAGCGGAATGCACGACGATATCGGCGCCGAGTTCGATCGGCCGGGTTAGCACCGGTGTAGCGTAGGTGTTGTCGACGATCACCTTGGCGCCGTGCGCCTTGGCGATCGCGGAGACGGCAGCGATATCGACGAGCCGCATGTTCGGATTGGCCGGTGTTTCGAAATAGACGATCCGGGTCCGGGGCGAGAGCGCGCCACGCAACGCTTCCGGATCGGTCAGGTCCGCATGAGTGATGGTGATGCCGAATTTCGCCAGGCCGTGGCGCATGAAGGCGAAGGTGCAGCCGTAGAGCGTGTTGTCGGTGATGATCTCGTCGCCGGGAGACAGGAAGGTCCAGAACACCGAGCAGATGGCGCCCATTCCCGAAGCCAGCGCAACTCCCGCTTCGGCGCCTTCCAGGTCGGCGCAGCGGCGCTCGAGGAGATCGAGCGTCGGGTTCGAGATGCGCGAATAGATGTGCCCCGGCGCCTCGCCGGCAAAGAGTGCGGCTCCTGCCTCGGCGCTGTCGAAGGCATAGGTCGAGGTCAGGTGCAGCGGCGGCGTGAGTGCACCCTCATGCTGCGCCGGATCATGGCCAAGGTGAATGGCGCGGGTGGCAAAACTGGCGGGCTGGCGGGGGTTCATGGCGACCTCATGGCTTGGGACGGCCTGAATCTTTGCATCGAGCGCCTGGCAGGTGCTGCCAAATAATGCCACTATGCCTCACAAAATTGGAATATCACGATTGTCCAATCCCAAAATGAAACAAATAGATGCCAAGGATCGCCAGATCATCCGGGAGCTGCAGCGCGATGGCCGGCTGACCAACCAGGACCTGGCGGCACGCGTGAACCTCTCTCCGTCCCCGTGCCTGCGACGGGTGCGCCTGCTTGAAGAGGCTGGCGTAATCGTCGGCTACTCCGCGGATGTCGACACGCGGGCCTGCGGTTTTCAGATCACGGCCTTCATCCGCATCGCCCTGCAACGGCATGAACGCGAGGCCGTCGAGCGTTTCGAGAAGCGCATACATGACGCGGACGAGATCCTCGACTGCTTCCTGCTAACCGGAGAGGCGGACTATCTCCTGCGTGTCGTCGTGGCGGACCTCGACGAATACGAACATTTCGTCCGCAACCGCCTGCACGGCATTCCGGGCATTGGGTCCATCACGACGAGCCTCGTCTACGGCACCGTCAAGTCGTCCCGGGTCTTCCCTCTATAGTGCCATTGGCGTCAGGTCCCGTCTCGGCACTGATGCTGGACGGCAACGAGCATCCACTACCTCGCTCCCTCATTAAGCACTCGCAATTTCGACTGGAGGAGCAAGACAGAAAGTTCGAAAAGCTTCCAGGAACCCCAGCCAGCTATCTGCCCTCCCTTCACGCCTTCGTTGGCTTGGACACCGCCGCAAGCCGGGTGCTATGCGCTTACATTAGCAATCAACGATATATTAACAGCTATGATGCAGCCTTTCCGTATCGGGCGACGGGAACCAACCCTCCCCCATCGACGATCCGGCATCTTATGTGTGCCGCGACGTTCGACCGATGCGGAGCAAAACGCATGAGTGTCGAAACAGCACTGGCGCAGCTGCTGCGCATGATTCACGGGCGGGCTCTGAATTTGGCGACGTTGCCAGACGATGAGAGAGATCTGCACTACGATCGCATCCGCCTGTCATGTTGCGGGGCCGCCGAGCAGATTGGCCAAAGCCCCGACAAGGCAGCCATCACGGCAAACAGCGTGGTCGAATTTACCCGCGCAATGGTCGGGATCATCGAGACAGGCCGCGGGCCAGGCGCTGAGCGAAGCGCCAATCGGCCACGGGGTGAGAGTTCGAAAGTGTGGCCGGGACGGCCGCACTAGGCGTGGTGGCCCTCGCTTTCATAGCGCCGGCTCTCGAAGGTCGACGCTTCACGGACGTCTAGAATCGGGCCCAGGCTGCGATCAAGCCGAGAGGTTCAGCTTGGACCTGGCCTTGGCCTTGAGGCTGCCTCGCCGCGCAATCAGGTGATTTGTCAGCAATTTCTCGTCGATCGGTTCCGACATGAAAAACCCCTGGGCGCCGTGGCATTGTTCGGCGATCAGGAAAGCCAGTTGTCCTTCGGTTTCCACCCCCTCGGCCATGACAGTCAGGCTGAGAGAGTTGGCCAGCGCGATAATTCCTCCGACAACGTCCTGCTTTTTCCTGGACGATTCCAGATCGTTCAAGAACGATCGATCGATCTTCAGCTGATTGAGGTCGAGATCGGCAAGGTAGCCGAAACTCGAATATCCGGATCCAAAATCGTCGAGCGCCAAACTGACCCCGAGATTGCGAATTTTCGACAATGTGTTCAACGCATCCTTGCTTTGGATGAAAACCCCTTCCGTGATTTCCAACTGCAGGCGCGACGGCGGCAATCCCGTTTGCAGCAGCACCTCCGCGAGGTGCACGAAAAATCCATCGTCCTGCAGGGTCTTGCCCGAGACATTGACCGCGCAGATGAAATCGGCGGCGGAAATCGACATCCACTGCACTGCCTGCGCGCAGGCCTTGCTCAGCACGATCTTGTCGATTTCCAGGATCAAATCACTCCGTTCCGCGGTCGGAATGAATGAGTCAGGCAGGCGCACCGTTCCCGAAACGCGGTCGCGCCATCGGACCAGGGCTTCGGCGCCGATCATACGCCCCGTCGCCAATTCGAACTGTGGCTGCCAAACCAGAAAATACTCATCGGCGTTCAGCGCTTGCTTGATCGCCGCCTCCTCGCCCAGCTGCGCATCAATCTGGCTGAGGATAGCAGGCGAGAACGTCACAAAGCCGGACCGTCCTTCCGCCTTCGCGGCATAGAGCGCGCTGTCGGCGTTGCGCAACAAGGTGGAGATATCCGAGCCATGATCCGGGAAAGACGCCATGCCGATGCTGGCGCCGATGCGCACCTGGTGACCGTCCAGATCGGCAAACCGGTTCAGCTGCTCGCGCAGACGATGGCCGAGATCGTCCGAATGCCCGATCGCCATGACGGCGAACTCGTCTCCTCCCAGGCGGACGGCGGCCACTTCGCCTGGCCGTTCGACCGACTGCAAGGTCTCGGCAACGGCCTTCAGCAGCAGATCGCCAATGTGATGACCGAACGTGTCGTTGACGCTCTTGAAGTGATCCAGGTCGATCAGGAACAGCCGGAGCGGCTTGCCGGCCAGCCTTGCCCGCTCCAGCAGCCCGTCTCTGTTGGCGGACATCCAGGCGCGATTCTTCAACTCGGTCGTCGCATCGCGCCAGGCGAGAAATTCCAGCTTGCTGATGGTTTCCCGTCGGCCGATGAGCAGCACGGCGGTTCCGATCGCAAGCGCCGACAATACCGTCAAGGCAAAGGCAATCTGGTAGTTGAACCTGTTGAGGTTCTTCTCGGCCGCATAAAGATCGACGTTAACTTCTTCCCCATATTTGTAGTATTCGTCGTTCATGCGAGCGACGATCTGGTCGAGCTCAATTCCCAGTTCTTTCAGGCTGTTTTCATCGAAAGGCAAGCCGGCCGCAAGGATGGCATCGATCCGCTTCACAGCGTCATTGACCTGCGGCACGATACCGGCGTAGGCAGGGATTTCGCTAATCGTGTCGCCGCCGTCGATCCGCTCGAAACGGATGTAGACCAGATCGTTTGCGGCCGCCAATTGCTCAAGACTTTCAGGCGAACCGCCGGCCAGCTGGGCAAGTGAAACCATATCCCGCAGATGCGTCACGTCGCGTATCGCAATGTGGAACTCGCGAATGGCGAAGAAGCCGAAACGCGGCATCGCGCTCTCTATCTTGCTGACGCTCGTGAACAGCACCGCGATCAAGATAGCTGAGCAGACGGCTGCCGATGCAGCCGCGGCTACGTAGGTTACAGGAAGCCGCCAGGCTTTGCTTCTAGACCACATGGCTGGACGTAAGGCGGAAGTTCAATTGCCAGGGGCCATCGTTTTTATCAGCCAGATCCATCGAGGTTTGCGAACTGGCGTATCGAAGGCTGGATAGTCATCGAGAGGGTAGATCAGCCGCGTGGGACCTTGCGTGCGCCGCGTCAACAGCTTGCCGTCCTGGCGAGTGGCAAGAAGCAGGGGACCTTCGATCCAGTCTTCCTTCGGGATTACCTGCACATAGTCGTCCACCGCCCGCAGGACGACTGACGATTCACCCTCCAGTCCGACCAGCTTGACCACATCCCGGAACAGAACGCCCTGAAACGCAAGTTGCCCTTTTTCAAAGGGACTTGGGGTGGAAACGCTGTAAAGGCCGAGCTTTTCCAGCTGTCGCAGCGTGACCGGGATCGATTCGCCGTTCTTCTCGACATTGAAAGCAACGGTATCGGGAGGATCCGGATATTTGGCCGGTTCCATGGCGAATGCCGGCAGCATGCCGATTGCCGAAATGACCAGAACAATCAGGATCCGATCAAGTGCAGATAAACTTCTCTCGAGGATCGACACAACGCAGTCCTTTCCATTTCCATGGCCAGTACCAACCGTTGCCGGCTCGCCGATACTGTCGGCGGAGCTGCCATCCTTCCATCGAATGTTTATTTTTCAGTTAGCTTTTGGTTGCAGCGGGCGTCGTTGCTGATGGCCGATGCAGGCTAACCAACGCCCATCGAAAGCATATCAAGGAGCTGGGCGCCAAGCCGGGCCGCCTCGCACGCTACTCCGCCGCCTGCACCCTGCCCGCTCCGATGATGGCGCGAATTTCGGCGCGGCAGGAGCCGCAATTGGTGCCGGCCTTGAGCGCTTCGCCAACGGCCTTGACGGTCGAGCAGCCAGCCCCCACAGCCGCCGCGATCTGGTTGGCGCCGATGCTGAAGCAGGAGCATACGATCGCGCCGATATCCGGCCGGTCGGCGCCGGCGCGGCCGGCGACAATGCGGAAGCGCTCACGCTGGCCGGCGTGGGCGGTTTTGAGCTGCTCGGCCGCCCAGCCGCGTGAGACAGCGACTGGACCGGGTGCGACGAACAGGGCGCCGGCAAGGCGCTCGCCTTCAAAGGCGGCGATGCGGTGCTGGCCGGCGTCGCGGTCGTGATAGGCGAGCAGCTCGGCCTCAGGCGACACAAACAATGACTGGGCAAAACCCGGCCAGTCGATGTTTTCGTCGGCAAAAGCGAGTTCCACCCGCCAGCCGCCCTTGCAGCGGGCCACCGCCCAATAGTCGGCGGCGATGACCTCGGGGCGTTCTCGCATCACGGCGAAGCCGAAGGCTCTGGCGGCGAATTTCTCGATGCGCACCGCGACATGCTTCAGCGCCGGCTGGCCGGAAACAGGGTCGGCGAGCGCCGCGGTCAGGGCGTCGAGACGTCCCTTGGCCGCGAACTGGTCGGTCCAGTGCATCGGCGCGAAGACGCTGCCCTGGCGCTGGCGGGTCGTGATCAATGCGCGAACCAGGACGGCGCCGCGCGGGCTGGATAGGCGCACGATGTCGGCGTCGCCGATGCCATGGTGCTGTGCATCGGCCGGATGGATTTCGACGAAGGGCTCGGCGATGTGCTGGGAAAGACGCGGGCTTTTGCCGGTGCGCGTCATCGTGTGCCAGTGGTCGCGGATGCGGCCGGTGTTGAGGATCAGCGGGTAGTCGGGCGTGGTGCGGATGTCGGTTGAGACGCGGATCGGGATGAAGCGGGCCTTGCGGTCGGGCGTGTAGAAGTTGCCGTCGGCGAAGAAGCGAATGGGCTGGCGCCCAGTCGTACCGACCCCCTCTGGCCTGCCGGCCATCTCCCCCTCAAGGGGGGAGACTAGCGGCACTGCGGACTGCGCCCACTCTCCGACTTTGGAGATTGGCGAAGGTCGAGGTGCGGGCTGATCTCCCTCCTTGAGGGGGAGATGGCCGGCAGGCCAGAGGGGGTCGCCTGCGACAGTCTCGGCCTCGTTGGCAGAGACTGAGACTTCACCTCCGACCCCTCTCCGGCTCGCTTGTCTCGCTCCGCTCAACGCGCTCTCCGACCCTCCCCTCAAGGGAGAGGATAAGGCCGGTGCTGGCCATTGGAATGGCGCCAAATCCTCATAGCCCTCAGCATTGATCCCGGCATAAGCGCCGATATCAAAATCCCGCGCGCCATCATTTTCATAACCCGACAGCGCGGCGTGCTCGGCGAAGATCTCGCCCGGCCCGGCATGCGCAAACGCCTCGGCAAATCCCATCCGCTTCGCCACCTCGGCAACGATCCACCAGTCCGGCCTCGCCTCACCGGGCGCCGGCAGGAAGGCGCGCTGGCGCGAGATGCGGCGTTCGGAATTGGTGACGGTGCCGTCCTTCTCGCCCCAGGCGGTGGCGGGCAGCGACACATGGGCATGACGAACGGTATCGGTGCTCGCCAGCACGTCGGAAACCACCACAAACGGGCAGGCCTTGATCGCGGCTTCCACCGCATCGGCGTCCGGCATCGAATCGACCGGGTTGGTGGCCATGATCCACAGCGCCTTGACGCGCCCGTCGGCCACCGCCCTGAACATGTCGACGGCCTTCAGGCCAGGGTTCGCGGCCATTGCCGGCGCATTCCAGAAACGGCGCACGCGCGCCCGGTGCGCCGGGTTCTCGATCTCCATGTGGGCGGCGAGCATGTTGGCGAGGCCGCCGACCTCGCGGCCGCCCATGGCGTTGGGCTGGCCGGTGACCGAGAACGGCCCTGCCCCGGGCTTGCCGATGCGGCCGGTGGCGAGATGGCAGTTGATGATGGCGTTGACCTTGTCGGTGCCTTGCGACGACTGGTTGACGCCCTGGCTGTAGACGGTGACGGTTTTTTCCGTTGCCGCGAACAACGCGTAGAAGTGCGAAAGCTCGTCCTCGCTCAAACCCGTGGCGGTGGCAATGCCGGCGAGATCGAGCGATGCGATGGCCGCCAGCGTCTCCTCGAAGCCTGAGGTATGTTCGGCAATATAAGCGCGGTCGAGCGCATCGTTCTTCGCGAGATGGGCAAGGACACCGGAAAACAGCGCGGTGTCGCCATCCGGCGCGATCGCCAGATGCTGGTCGGCGATGTCGGCGGTCATGGTGCGGCGCGGATCGACCAGCACGATCTTCATCCCGGGCCGCTTCTCGCGCGCCGCCGCGATGCGCTGGTAGAGCACGGGATGGCACCATGCGAGATTCGAGCCGACCAGCACGATGAGATCGGCTAGCTCCAGATCCTCGTAGCAACCCGGCACCGTGTCGGAGCCGAAGGCGCGGCGGTGGCCGGCGACCGAGGAAGCCATGCAGAGCCGCGAATTGGTATCGATGTTGGCCGAGCCGACAAAGCCCTTCATCAGCTTGTTGGCGACGTAATAGTCCTCGGTCAGCAGTTGGCCTGACACATAAAAAGCGACCGCGTCCGGACCGTGCTCGGCGATGGTCTGCGAGAAGGTCGAGGCGACGAGGTCGAGCGCCTCGTCCCAAACGGCGCGGCGGCCGCCGATTTCGGGATGGACCAGCCGGCCATCGAGGTCGATGGTCTCGGCGAGCGCCGAACCCTTAGAGCAGAGCCGGCCGAAATTCGCCGGATGATCGGGGTCGCCGCGGACGGTGACTTCACCGTCCGCGGCGACCTTCGCCAGCACGCCGCAGCCCACCCCGCAATAGGGGCAGGTGGTCCTCACCTCGCGTGCTTCGTCGATCTC
>NZ_RZOT01000889.1:0-1168 GCF_003999085.1 Mesorhizobium sp. M4A.F.Ca.ET.090.04.2.1 | reverse complement strand
ACGCATCGCCAATGGCCGACAAATCGCAATTCGGGCTGACCGCTGTCGATACCGTTCCGTTGCATGAGAAAGTCTATCTGGAGCTCGTGCGGGCTCTGATGTCGGGCCAGTTGCAGCCCGGCCAGAAGCTGACCTCGCGCAAGCTCGCGAAGGAGCTCGGCACCAGCGACATGCCGGTGCGCAGCGCCTTCACCCGGCTGCAGGCCTTGAGGGCACTGAGCCCGATGCCGAACGGCAGCGTCGAGGTGCCGCTGATCTCGGCCGAACGCTTCTCGCAATTGACCGCCGTGCGCACCATCCTGGAAGGTACGGCCACCGAGCTCGCCACGAAACGCATCAACGGCAACAATCTGCGCGCCATCCGCCGCCATTGCACCGAGCTCACCCAGGCCGCGCGCGGCGGAAACATCGACGACTATCTGCGCAAGAACCACGACTTCAAATTCTCGATCTACCGCCACTGCGGCAACGAGCAGATGATCTTCCTGATCGAGACGGTGTGGATGCAGGTCGGTCCGTTCCTGAGGAACCTGGCGATCGGCTTCGAGGACGGCCTCGCCGGCATTCTCGGCATCGACTATCACGAGGAAGTCGTCGCGGCGATCGAGGCGCAGGACGGCGAACGGGCCCGCGCGGCCATCGTGCGCGACATCGACGAGGGTGCGACACATATCCTCGGCCAGGTGAAATTCCCGGACCTGCGCCACTAGGCAGACTGCAGGGCCCATTCGAGCACAAGCCGAAGGCGCCAAATCACGGCTTGGCTTTCCCGCGTCATCCAGCTATGTTGCGATCGCAGATCGCACAATACGGACCTGAAATGCCCCCCGATATCCCAGCTAGCAAATTGAAAAAATGAAGGAAAATTGCCTGGAAGCATCCATGGCGACCTTTCATGAACTCACAAGCTGAAAAATGGATATCGTAGCCGCGATGGCTACAGAAAGAACCAAGGGGCTGGAAATTGAGCGATGCAATTGCGGACGTTTTGAACTGGCTTGAAAGCAGGGAGGACATCCAGAGCCTGAGGGCCGCGGTGTGCGATCTGAACGGGATCATGCGCGGCAAGCGCATTCCCGTCGAGCAGGCGCGTAAGGCGCTCGAAGGCAAGCTGCGCATGCCCTACTCGCTGATCGGGCTCGACATCTGGGGCGAGGATATCGAAGGC
>NZ_RZOT01000888.1:0-1170 GCF_003999085.1 Mesorhizobium sp. M4A.F.Ca.ET.090.04.2.1 | reverse complement strand
GCCCGATCGGGATGCTGCAGGTCGCCCTGTCAGGTTGCGCGACGATGCGGTCATCGAGGTTGAAGGCTATGCCTCTGTGGTCGATCAGGAGTACGTTGGAAATCAGGCCGCCACGCGTCACCAGCGTTCCGCCGATCGGCGAGCCGTTCGGCACCAATGTCCGATCGAGGACGAGCCGCGGCTTGTCGGCGCCGGTGCGGCCGAGAAGATGCAGAAAATTGGTGACCTCGCATTGGGCGGGCTCAATGAGGCGCACGCTGATATCCGGCTCGACCTGGAACCGCGCCTGGAAGTCGGACATCATGCGCTCGAACGGTTGGACCGCAGTGCCAAATCCCTCGATAGCGACGGCGTTGTCGGTTGCCGATGTCATGGTGGCGTAGAAACAGTCACCGCCGCTGAAGTCGCTCACCCAGGAAGCGCGCTGCGCGGTCTCGTTGGCGGGAGCCGCCGGCGGAACCTGGGGCTTGGGCACATTCAAGACAACGGTCTCATTCGGCTGCTTGGCTGCGGGCGGCTCAGGCTGCGGGCTTGTCGTGGTCGCCGCTTCCGGCGGAGTGGTCGCGCCGTCGGGAGCCTTGTCGGCCGCCTTCGGCTTGGCCGGTTCGTTGGCCGGTTGCTGGGCCTTCGGCATCTCCGCGACATCCGGCTTGACCGGCGCCGGCGCCTTTTCTACCGGCGGCGAGACCGGAGTGATCGCTTCCGGCGGCGAAGCAGGGGCGATTTTGGGGAGTGGCGCCGCCGTCTGCTGGCTGTCGCTTGGCTGCGGCGCCGCCGGAGCCTTTTCGGCGGGCGCTTGCGCCTCGACCGTCGGGGGCTTTGGTCCCTCCTGGACCGGCGGGACGGGTTCGGCCGGCCGCGCCGGCGCCGGCTTCTGTCCGGTCCCGGCTTCCGCCTGTTTTTCGGCCGGCGCGGCGGCGGGCAGCACTGGCTTTTCAGCCGGAGCCTGGCCTGCCTCTGTGCGTGGTGTTTGGGACGGCTCCGTTGCCGGTTCGTTGCCGGGCGCCCTGGCAGCGCTCTCAGCCGGTGTCGGCTCCGGTGTTTTCGAGGGAGAAAGCGTCGTCTTGCCGGCTGGCGGCGCGGCAGGCGTCAGGATGCCGCTGAAATAGATACCAGCTGCCGACACCACAGCCAGCGCCGCCACGGCGGCGATGGCGATGGAGCCGGTCC
>NZ_RZOT01000887.1:0-1179 GCF_003999085.1 Mesorhizobium sp. M4A.F.Ca.ET.090.04.2.1 | reverse complement strand
CTCCTGGCCGTCGGCAGGAACACCCCACCAGTGCCTCCCGGTGAACCTTCGTCGCACTCCGTGCGGGTCGTCCGCGTCAAATGCTGATCCAAGCTGCGCAGCGATGAGGCGGCGGACGGGATCGCCCGCAAAGGAGGTCTGACTATCGATCACGATCGCCGAACAGCGGCTCGCCAGATAGAGAGAGGTCTTGCCATAACCGTATGTGCCGCCGCCGTGCACGGTGTTGCGGCGTGAACCCACGTTCCTCAGGAAATCGACAAAGTCGGTCGGCTCGCCGTCAGAGGCCAGGTCAGCTCTGGTCGGTCCGGCGAGCCCGGCTGTGCCGAAGTCACAGATCTCGAGCACGCGCGGGCTTTCGGAATGCAGGAAATCGTCGAGGCTGCCCGCCGCCTTGCCGTCAAGCGGTCGCTGGCTGAGGATCTCGACACGCAGAATGGCGGCCTGTTGCGGATCAAGCGTGCGCAACCGAAAGTGGACCTCGGCTCCGCCGTCGGACAGGGCGGCATCGCAGCTGTTCTGCACGGCCTCTCTCACCACCGTCTGGACAAGATCGATCGAGGGCGCACCGAGCAGCTTCAGATAGCCGTCGGCGGCCAGATTGCCGGAAGCCGAGTAGGCCTCGGAGTGCAATGTCAGTGGTGGTCGAGGCATGCGATCATCTCGCTGACATGAGCGTCGGCACGAACGGCAGCCAGACGGCTGGACTCGGCCGCGACAAGGTCGATTGAGTAGGAAAGGCTGGAAATGCCCGTGGGCAGGCCCCCGGTCGCGAAGCTCTCCGGGGTGATCCTGGGGAAGTCGCCGGCGACAACATAGTGGTGCTCGCCCTCAAGACGAAAGTTCGCCATGTTCCATACTTGGGCGTTCGGATCAGCGCAGCCGACAGCCGCAAGAAGATTCCGGACCCCAAGGGAGTCCGATGCCGCTGTCATGGCTTCTGCGGCCAGCGTCGAGACCGAAAGGTCGCCGCCCGTCGACTGCTCGAGCTGATAGAGCACGAGATGCAGCACGCCTCCCGTTGGAGCGAGCAGCTGATCGACCGACGAGATCTTGACCGAAAGGCCAGTCACTCTCGCGGAGGTCTTGATCTCGAGCGCGAGGCTGCCGGCGCGAAAATCATGACGTTCCATCATGGGGCCGCGCCAGAGCTGCCAGGCGCGCGCATCAAGCCGAAGC
>NZ_RZOT01000886.1:0-1179 GCF_003999085.1 Mesorhizobium sp. M4A.F.Ca.ET.090.04.2.1 | reverse complement strand
AGTAGCCCCCCCATTTCCGTAAGAAGTCCTCGTCATGAGAAAACCCTCCCTGATGCCGCCGGCACCGAGGAGGCCTTTACGAAAATGCCAGTCGGATTGTGGATCGCGTTGAAGAAGACTTCACTCGAATGCGCGTCTAGATCGTCATAGGTGAGCCGCGAGACCGGTGACGTACCTTTATGATTGTAAAGGTCCTTCGATGCTTGCCGGTACTGGGCCAGTAGCGTAGTCCACCCTCGAACGAAAAGACTGAGGCCGCCGCCCCGGCTACCGACGCCGACTCGAAATCACCGGCACTCGACGGCGGTTCGGAACTCCTCGGTGCCGCAGCGCCGGCCAAGCCGGGCCCGGTGAAAAATTCGTCGTCGAGGGCAAGGCGCCCGCTGCTTCGCCCGGCCGCGCCGACGATTTTTCTTGGCCGCCAAGGCGGCAGCCTGCGGCCGCGGCCACAACCGAAACGACCACGGCGATCAGTCCGTAAACCTGCCCCCGGGACACCTGAAGGGCAAAGCGCCCTCAGATGGCCGCGGGAGTAGCGTTTCCAAACGGTCTCAGCGCGGCAGCACGCTCGATCCCATCAGCGCCTCGTCGATCGAACGCGCTGCCTGACGGCCCTCGCGGATCGCCCAGACGACCAGCGATTGACCGCGGCGCACATCGCCCGCTGCATAGAGCTTTTCGACGCTGGTCTTGTAGTCGCGATCATTGGCCTCGACGTTGTTCGAGCGGCGGCTGTCGATGGCGATCTTCATCTGGCCAGCCAGCTCCGACACCGGCCCGACCGCGGCCGGCCCGGCAAAGCCGATAGCGATGAAGGCCAGATCCGCGCGGATGACGAATTCCGTGCCGGCGATCGGCTTGCGCTTTTCATCGACCTCGCAGCATTTGACGCCGGTCAACGCGCCGTCCTCGCCGATGAATTCGAGCGTCGCCACCTGGAACTCGCGCTCGGCGCCTTCCGCCTGCGAGGACGAGGTGCGCATCTTCGTCGCCCAGTAGGGCCAGACCGAAAGCTTGTCCTCCTTTTCCGGCGGCTGCGGCCGGATGTCGAGCTGGGTGACACGAACGGCGCCCTGGCGGAAGGCGGTGCCGACGCAGTCGGACGCGGTGTCGCCGCCGCCGACGACGACGACATGCTGGCCGCCGGCGACGATCGGCGGCGGCGACACCGCGTCCGAC
>NZ_RZOT01000885.1:0-1180 GCF_003999085.1 Mesorhizobium sp. M4A.F.Ca.ET.090.04.2.1 | reverse complement strand
CTCGGCCCCCTGCCGCCGCCGCTGACTGGTGCGGGCCTCGATGAGAACCAGCAGCGCCTCGAGCGGCTGGTCGACGAATATGCGCAGGCCGACGGGCTCGACCGTCGCCGCCGCGACCGCCTGGCCAGGCTGATCGTCGAGACCGCGCGAAAAACCGGGCTTGCCTCCGAAGCTGGCGTTGCCAGAACCGACGCGCCGGACGAAGCGCTGCGCCGCATCGACGCCTGGCTCTGTGACCTCAAGGATTTCGCCGTCAAGGACGGACTGCACGTCTACGGCCGCGCGCCCGAGGGCGAGGCTGATCCGCTGCGTAGGCAAAGCGCAGAGGCGGAAAAGACAGCCCTGCTAGCCGCGCTGGACGGCCGCCACACCAAGGCCGGGCCGGCCGGCGCGCCTGCGCGCGGACGCTCCGACGTGCTGCCGACCGGCCGCAACCTGTTCACCGCCGATCCCCGCACTATGCCGACGCCGACCGCCTATGACCTTGGCCACGCAGCGGCGGAAGAAGTCGTGCGCAGCTACATGCAGTCGCATGGCGACTGGCCGCGCACGCTGGTCATCGACCTCTGGGGCTCGGCCTCGCTGCGCACGGGCGGCGAGGAGATCGCTCAAGGCCTGGCGCTGATGGGCTGCCGGCCGCAATGGGATGGCGCCACCGGCCGCGTCACCGGCATTGAGGTGCTGCCACCGGCAGCCCTTGGCCGGCCGCGCGTCGACGTCACCTGGCGCATTTCCGGCCTGTTCCGCGACATGTTCCCGACCCAGATCGCGCTGATCGATGCCG
Source organism: Mesorhizobium sp. M4A.F.Ca.ET.090.04.2.1 (assembly GCF_003999085.1). NCBI lineage: Bacteria > Pseudomonadati > Pseudomonadota > Alphaproteobacteria > Hyphomicrobiales > Phyllobacteriaceae > Mesorhizobium > Mesorhizobium sp. M4A.F.Ca.ET.090.04.2.1. Next base: position 396 of record NZ_RZOT01000885.1, on the reverse strand, counting down.
CCGCCAGCGCGGTTTCGAGCCGCGACGAGGACGATGCCGAGAATCCGCTTGCCGCGGCGACGCGCGCCGAGGGCAAGGTCGGCCCGCGCATTTTCGGCACCTCGCCCGGCACCTACGGCGCCGGCGTCGAGGATCTATTATCGCGCGGCGATTGGACCGCGCGCGAGGAAATTGGCCGTGCCTATCTCGACGCCACCTCGCATGCCTATGGCGGCGCTGACGGCGAAGCGATTTCCGCGCCTGGCGCCTTCGAGGGCCGCATCGCCGAGGCCGACCTGCTAGTCCACACCGGCGACGACCCCGGCCGCGACATCCTCGAGGGTTCGGCTGACGTCGCCTTCATCGGCGGGTTCTCGGCCGCCCTCGCCGCGCTCGGCAGGAATGCTGACCTCATCG
>NZ_RZOT01000884.1:0-1183 GCF_003999085.1 Mesorhizobium sp. M4A.F.Ca.ET.090.04.2.1 | reverse complement strand
GGATGACCGCGCCCGCGCCCTGGCCGGCTACCCATTCGCCAAGCGCGGCATTGGAGAAGGCATCGCCGACCGTCTTGCCGAAGGTCGGTTCGTCGCCGGCCTGGCCGAGCCCCGGCCATACCGGCCAGCCGCTGGCGCCCGGCGCCAGCGGATCGCCTTGCGGGCCGTCATGGCGGATGAAGGCGACCTTGCGGCCGGATTCTCGCGCCCAGTCGATCACCGCGCGGGCGCGGGCGACGATGCCTTCGGCATCATGGATCGGCGGCTCGAAGCGGCCGTCGAACATGCCGGTCTGGAGATCGATGACAATGAGCGGGGCGAGGCTGGATTCTGGCATGGGCGCGAAGATAGCGTGAGGGTTCGGAGGGTCAAGGATGGATGCTTCACCCGAAGGCGGAGATTGGCGAAAGCGGCGGTGCCAACTGATCTCCCCCACAAGGGGGAAGATTGGCAGCTTCAGCCCTCATCCTATCCCGCCGGTCACCGCATGGGCCCCGGCGGTGCGCCCATCCGGCAGCCGCACCACGGCCGTGACGATCGAGCCGTAGGAGCCGCGCCAGACGCTGTGGATACCCTGATGCGTGGCGGCGGGCACGGACACGCGGCCGATGTAACGATTGCCGTCATGCCGCATCGCCACCGGCTCGCCGTTGACGTGAACCTTGACGTTTGCCCCATCGGCAGCGCCGGCATCCAGCGTGACGACGATCTCGTCGGTGTCGCCGGCAGGAATGGTCTCGGCGGTGAGGTTCACGGCGAATGGCGTCTCACCGGGCTGGGCCGAAGCGGCGTTGCCCTTCCCGCCCGCTAAAACATCATCCGCCAGCGCCGGCGTGCGCGGCGGGACGGTGCGGCGCTGCGTGGCGCGCTCGTAGTCGCCGGCCATCGAGAGCAGCGCCACATCGTCATAGGCCTTGCCGGCGAAGGTCAGCCCGACCGGCATGCCGATGTCGGCCATGGTGCCCATCGGCACGGTGACGGTCGGGATGCCGAGATGTCGCCACACCAGATTGCCATTGGCGACCCAGGTGCCGTTGCGCCAGGCCAGCAGCGCAGAGGCTTCGTTGACGTCGGCATCGGCCGGGCCGACATCGGCAGCGGCGGGCAGCACCACGGCGTCGAGGCTGTTGGCGTCCAGCCAGTCCTCGAAATCGACGCACCGCGTTTGCTCCAGCCCCTCGAG
>NZ_RZOT01000883.1:0-1186 GCF_003999085.1 Mesorhizobium sp. M4A.F.Ca.ET.090.04.2.1 | reverse complement strand
TTCGCGCCCCCCTCTGTCCTGCCGGACATCTCCCCCCAAGTGGGGGAGATGTCCGGCAGGACAGAGGGGGGCGCGAAGGAACGCGGCCTTTGCCATTGTCCGCTCTGCGCCTTGGCGCCTGACCGATGCCGCCTCCCTCCAAACTCAAACCCTACCGCGCCAAGCGCGAATTCTCCCGCACGCCGGAACCCGCGGGCGGGCTTGCGAGCAGTGAGGGCAACCGCTTCGTCGTCCACAAGCACCACGCCACCGCCGACCACTACGATCTGCGGCTCGAGGTCGGCGGCGTGCTGAAGAGCTGGGCGGTGCCGCGCGGGCCTTCGCTCAACCCGGCCGACAAAAGGCTGGCGGTCGAGACCGAGGACCATCCGGTCGAATATATCGACTTCGAGGGCGTCATCCCCGAGGGCGAATATGGCGGCGGGCCGATGATCGTCTGGGACACCGGCACCTGGGCGCCGATGGACGACGTCGAGAAAAGCCTGAGAACCGGCGCCTTCAAGTTCCGGCTGGCCGGCCAGAAGCTGAATGGCGGCTGGATGTTGACGCGGCTGAAGCCGAAGCCCGGCGAGGACGAGGCAAAGAAGAACTGGCTCCTGTTCAAGGAGCGCGACCTCGCTTCGGACACCAGCCGCGACATCCTCAGCCAACGGCCGGAGAGCGTGAAAACCGGCCGCCGCATCGAGGAACTGGTGGCGCCGCCGAAGAAGCGCGAGCGCCTGCCGCCGAAACCCGGCTCCTTCAAGCCCGACGCGTTGCCCGGTGCTGTCAAAGCGCCGCCATCTGGCCGCATCGAGCCACAGCTTGCCACACAGGTTCCGAAGCCGCCGGGCGGCAATGATCCCGCGGAGCACACCGGTCAACTCTGGCTGCACGAGATAAAATTCGACGGCTACCGCACCATGGCGCATGTCATGGACGGCGAGGTCAGGCTGATCACCCGTGGCGGCATCGACTGGACGAAGCGCTACGGCGATCTTCCGCAGGCCTTTTCGCGACTGCCGGTGAGCCAGGCGATCATCGACGGCGAGATCATGGTGCTCGACGACAAGGGCATCTCGCGCTTTGCGCTGCTGCAGGACGCGCTGGCCGAAGGCGCCGGCTCGAAGCTGCATTTCTACGCCTTCGACCTTCTCCATCTCGACGGTTGGGATCTGCGCAAGGCGCCGCTGCAGAAGCATAAGGC
>NZ_RZOT01000882.1:0-1190 GCF_003999085.1 Mesorhizobium sp. M4A.F.Ca.ET.090.04.2.1 | reverse complement strand
GCATCAAGGATCGGGACCTGTCCACGCTCTCCATGCTGATCTCGCAGCGCGGCATCATCTTCCTCACAGACACCCACGTCTCGGTCGATCCGACGGCCGAGGAAATCGCCGAGATGACGGTGCTGGCGGCGGAGGAGATCCAGCGCTTCGGCATCGAGCCGAAGGCAGCGCTGCTGTCGCATTCGGATTTCGGCTCGCGCGATTCACCCAGCGCGCTGAAGATGCGCCAAGCGGCGGCGATCCTGGCCCGCATCGCGCCGGAATTGCAGTGCGATGGCGAGATGCATGCCGACTCGGCACTGTCGGAGCACCTGCGCCAGCGCGTCTATCCGCATTCGCGGCTGAAGGGCGAAGCCAATCTGCTGGTGTTCCCGAACCTCGATTCGGCCAACATCACGCTGACGGCGCTGCGCACCATGATGGATGCACTGCATGTCGGGCCGATCCTGCTCGGCACCGACAAGCCGGCGCACATCCTGACGCCTTCGGTGACCTCGCGCGGCGTCGTCAACATGACGGCGCTTGCGGTGGTCGAGGCTGCGCACAAAGCGCAGGCGGTCGTCAACCTGGGCTGAGGGCGGATTTGGCGGTAAGCTGCTGTCACGTTTGGTTGCAGACTCAACTGCAACCGGCTGTAGAGTAAAGACAGGTTTAACCGCGGACGCGCTAGCTTGAGCGACGAGCTGGCAATCGGGGTTTCAGGCGAATGAAGGGCGTGGGGTTGAAGCTGACCCACCTTGCGGCGTTGCTCGTGGCGCTGGCGTTGTCCGTCGTCGCCGTGACAGAGCCGCAGGCCGCTTCGCGCATCTGCCGTCAGCTCGAAGATGAACTCACTGCTGCTCGCGGCGATGGCGGCGGACCGAACCTGATCCGCAAATATGACGACGCCGTCGCGCGCCAGCGCGAGCAGCTGGCGAAGGTGCGCAATCGGGCGAGCGATGCCGGTTGCGGCTTTTCGCTGTTTTCGCGCAACGTCAACAAATGCGCAGCGATCAACGCCAACATCGACCGCATGAACGCCAATCTCGACGCCCTGCTGGCGAAGCGCGAGCGGCTTGCCAGCGGCGGCTCGCGACGCGACCGAAGCCGTATCCTTGCGGCACTCGACGCCAATGGCTGCCGCGACGATGAGATCGCGCCGAGGCACGCCCCGCTTGAGGAGAGCGCGCGCAACAATGGGGGCGGCAATC
>NZ_RZOT01000881.1:0-1212 GCF_003999085.1 Mesorhizobium sp. M4A.F.Ca.ET.090.04.2.1 | reverse complement strand
TGTCCGAACCGGATAGATAGGTAACAGAATGGACCGATTGCATAGGTGACAGTTTTCTCCCTCGCCGGAGGACCCGGCGATGGTTTGGCGAGAGACTGGCATCATGGACGAGCGGCTTCGTTTTGTAGTGGATTGCCTTTCTGGCGAAGAGACGATGAGCGAGCTTTGTGCGGCCTACGGAATTTCGCGCAAGATCGGCTATAAATGGCTGGGTCGCTACCGGGAGTTTGGCCCGGAAGGTTTGCACGATCGGCCGCGAGCGCCGCTCAATCATGGCCGTGCGACAGCCCTTGATCTTGTCGAGCGGATCGTGGCGGCGAAGGAGACGCATCCGCTGTGGGGGCCCAAGAAGATCGTGGCGCGGCTCAAGCGCGCGGCTCCCGACTTGATCTGGCCGTCGGCCTCGACGGCAGGCGCTATCCTTGCACGGCATGGGCTTGTCAGCGCCCGCAAGCGGACCCGGCTGCGGGCCTGCGGCAATGGACCTTGGCCGGAGCCGCAAGGGCCGAACGCGGTGTGGACCGGCGATCACAAGGGCTGGTTCCGGACCCGTGACGGGTGGCGTTGCGAACCGTTGACGGTGATGGATGCGTCGAGCCGCTACTTGCTGGCGCTCGAAGCGACCGGCTCGACGGCGGATGCCGAGGCCTGGCCGGTATTCGAGCGGCTGTTTGAGGAGCATGGCCTGCCGGACCGGTTCCGAAGCGACAATGGCCCGCCCTTCGCGTCGGCCGGTGTCACCGGGCTGACACCGCTTGCGGTGCGCTTCATCAAACTCGGCATCGCCCTGGAGCGGATCGCGCCCGGCAAACCCCAGCAGAACGGGCGCCACGAGCGCTTTCATCTGACCCTGTTGCCGCTGGCCGAGGCACCGGAGGCCGACAGGGCGGCCCAGGGCCACGCCTTCGAGGCCTTCCGGCGCAGCTACAATGAAGAACGTCCCCATGAGGCGCTAGGCATGGACACTCCAGCCCAGCATTACAGATCCTCCCGGCGCGCCATGCCGACGATGCCGCCCGAGCCTGATTATCCGGCCGAGGCCGCGGTCCGTCATGTACGCCACAATGGCGAGATCAGGTGGAACGGCGGCTTCGTCTATGTCTCGCAGGCACTGGTTGGTGAAGCTGTCGCGGCCGCCCAAACCGAGGATGGTCAATGGGCTCTTTCCTTCCATGCACACCAGCTCGGCATCATCGACACAAGGCGTATGAC
>NZ_RZOT01000880.1:0-1227 GCF_003999085.1 Mesorhizobium sp. M4A.F.Ca.ET.090.04.2.1 | reverse complement strand
GATTGGAGATCGGCCCGGTTCCGACCCTGCCGCCCTTGTCGGTTGACACCGTCGAGCCGGTGGTCAACGCCTGGTTGGCGAGCGCGGCATCGAATTCCCGCGCGGAGGCCGCCGATATGTCGATGGCGATGCGATAGCCGCCGCCGTCGTCGTTCTTGAGTACGTCGAGCTTGTCGACCGCAAACGGCCCCTTGCTGGTGAGGATCAGCCGTGACCCCTCACCCTGATCGCCGTAGCGTACAGCCCGGACCAGGCCGCGCGCCTTCACATCCTTGGCACTCATGGCGAATCTGGTGCGCGGCAGGTCAACGACGAGGCGATTGGGGCCGCGCAGCAGGAACCATTTAATGTCGGGCTCGCGGTCGAAAGTCATGACGATGCGCATCTTGGTGGCATCGCCGGCCATCTTGTAGCTGGTGGCGCCGAGCGGCGCGTCTCCGGCGCGGGAAACGCCCGACAGGCCGAGGAAAACCGCCATAAGCAAAAACGCGCAGGCCGCATGCAAGACAGGCCAGGCTGCGCAACGACCCTTGTTTGCGGTGCCTGCCAGTCCCATGTTCTTTCAGTTGCTCCCGGTTTGGCGCCAGGCGCCGGTCGTTGCATCGAAGTGCCGGCAAGGCCGCGAACTCGATTAACGATTGGTATCCAGAGAAGGTTAACCAAGCCTTTTCGCGCAAGGAATTGAAGGCCGGGCTTCCCTTAGGGAACTCCTTTTTGCCGGCATCCGAAATCGGGGTTGCCTTCCCTGCCGCCAAATCATAAAAGCGATGGTGGATCACTGCAATCCTGGAACCGCTTCCTCCGCAGCTTCCTGCTACAGGTCAGATGAAAGGCGGCTCCTTTCGCTTCCAGCGAAAAGGCTTCAGGTGATCGCGACGAATTTCGCAGGCGTGCGCCCGTGGCGGGGGAATCGCTTGCGTGAGGAAAACGGCCGGGGTGTCCCGCGCCGGCTCTGTATGAGCAAACAAGCTGGTCCGGTTCGTCCGGGCTTTGGTTCAAAAGGTTCTGCTGGTGCCAATGGCTTCAAGCGCAATCATGGAAAGGTCCGCAGCAAACCGCGCCATCGTGGCTGCGGGCGGCACCGCCATGGCGCTCAAGCGGCGGCCGGCGGACGTTCAATTGTCCGGCATCCATGTTCCAGGACCGAAGCAGCGGGCTTTGCCCCGCAAGCTGCGGCTGGCGGCTGCCGGGAGGAAACGAAATAATGCCCAACAAGATGCTGATAGA
>NZ_RZOT01000087.1:0-13703 GCF_003999085.1 Mesorhizobium sp. M4A.F.Ca.ET.090.04.2.1 | reverse complement strand
TCCCTCGACGGTGCCGTTTGTCGGTCCGGAGGCGCAGGAGCGCGACCGCGGGCACGCCTTCCGCGCGCGCATCGGCGCCAACGAGAGCAGCTTCGGGCCCTCGCCGCGTGTCATTGCCCGCATGACTGCCATCGCCGGCGACATGTGGATGTATTGCGACCCCGACAATTTTGACCTCAAGCAGGCCGCGGCCGCGCATCTCGGCGTCGGCGCCGACAATGTGGTGGTCGGCGAAGGCATAGACGGGCTGCTCAGCCTGGTGGCGCGTATGTTTGTGGCGCCGGGCGACGCGGTGGTGACCTCGCTCGGCGCCTACCCGACCTTCAACTTCCATGTGGCCGGCGTCGGCGGAAGGCTGGTCGCGGTGCCTTACGAGAATGACCGGGAAAGCCTGGACGCCCTGCTCGCGGCGGTGGTCAGGGAAAAGGCGCCGCTGGTCTACCTTTCCAACCCCGACAATCCGATGGGCAGTTGGTGGGAGGCTGCAGAGATCATTCGCTTCATCGAGGCGCTGCCCGAGACCACCATGCTTGTGCTCGACGAGGCCTATGGCGAGCTTGGGCCAGCCTCGGCGCTGCCGCCGATCGACGTGTCCCGCCCGAACGTCATCCGCATGCGCACCTTCTCAAAGGCCTATGGGCTGGCCGGCATACGTTGCGGCTACGCGGTGGCCGAGCCGCAGGTGATCCGCGATTTCGAGAAGATCCGCAATCATTACGGCGTCAGCCGCATGGCGCAGATCGCCGGTGTCGAAGCGCTGGCCGACCAGGCCTTCCTGGAAAGCGTGGTGGCGCGCGTCGCCGCCGGCCGGCGGCGCATTGCCGCAATTGCCGAGACCAACGGGCTGAGGCCCCTGCCCTCGGCGACCAACTTCGTCACCATAGACTGTGGCAGTGACGGCGCCTTCGCGATGAAGGTGCTGCAAGGACTTTTGTCGCGCGACGTGTTCATCCGCAAACCGATGGCGCCGAAGCTCGACCGCTGCATAAGGGTCAGCGTCGGACTTGATCACGAGCTCGACATCTTCGCCGAAGAACTGCCCGGCGCGCTGGCCGCGGCGCGGGGGAACTGACAGCGGCGCGGCGCCGCTGGTCCAGGCACCGAGCCGAGCTCCAACATCGATAGCAATACCCCCTCAAGCCGGTTGCTTTCGCTCGATTCCGCGCCAGACTCTGTGCAGGGAGCGAAGTCATGGCCAACCAGCAAAGGGCAGTGCGGGCCAGCGTTCATGGCAGGGTGCAAGGCGTCAGCTACAGGGTCTGGACGCGGAGCGAAGCCGTGCGGCTCGGGCTCACCGGCTGGGTGCGCAACGAGAGCGACGGCACGGTGACGGCCATGCTCGCGGGAACCGACGCTGCCGTTTCGACAATGATCGACCGTTTGTGGCAAGGGCCAAGGGGTGCCGTGGTCTTGACGGTCGAGATCGAGCAAATGGAACCGCACAGCCCACCCGTTGACTTCCGGATAATCGCCTAGTCGCCCCTTGAATTAATTGAACGTTTGTTTTATTAATAGAGTAAGGAGCGACCATGGCGCGGACGACGGGTTCCGACGGGGAAAAGACCGAAGCGGCCGTCCGCGAGGCGGCGGCGAGCCTAATCGCGCGCCTCGGCTACGAGGCGATGTCGATGCGTCTGCTGGCGGCGGAAGTCGGCGTGCAGGCCGCCGCGCTCTATCGCTATTTCCCAACCAAGGAAGACCTGCTGTTCACGCTGATGCGCGAGCATATGGAAGGGCTGCTGCAGGCCTGGGAAGCGGCGCGTCCGGCCGGCGCCGATCCGGTGGCGCGGCTCGCCGCCTATGTCGAAAACCATATCGCCTTTCATATCGAGCGCCGCCACGCCACGCATGTCTCGAACATGGAGCTGCGCAGCCTTTCGCACGACCGGCTGACGCTGATCCTCAAGCAGCGCTCGGCCTATGAGAAGGAACTTCGCGCCATCCTGCGCGACGGCGCGGAGGACGGCGTCTTTGCGATCGACGACATCGGGCTCACCGCCATGGCGCTGATCCAGATGATGACCGGCGTCATCGTCTGGTTCCGGCCGGGCGAGCGGCTGTCGATCGGCGAAGTCACCACGTCATATCTTTCGATGACAATGCGCCTGGTCGGCGCGACAATCCGCCAAGGGCGCGCCAGGGACGTCGTGGCGCTCTGAGTTTCGCGCATGATCCCCCGCGAAGATCGGGGCATACGCAGGGAGGAACGGCATGTACACGAACACGCTGAGCTTCGGGCTCGATCCGGACATCGAGGCGCTGCGCGACCTTGTGCGGCGTTTCGCGCAGGAGAAGATCGCGCCGATCGCGGCCGAGATCGACCGCGCCAACGAATTCCCGGCGCATCTGTGGGCGGAGCTCGGCGCGCTCGGCCTGCTTGGCATCACCGCTGATCCGGAATTCGGGGGCAGCGGTATGGGCTATCTCGCCCATGTCGTGGCGGTAGAGGAGATCTCGCGCGCCTCGGCCTCGGTCGGCTTGTCCTACGGGGCGCACTCCAATCTCTGCGTCAACCAGATCAACCGCTGGGCAACGTCGTCGCAGAAGGAGAAATACCTCCCTGCCCTCTGCTCTGGCGAGAAGGTCGGCGCGCTGGCGATGTCGGAATCGGGCGCCGGCTCCGATGTGGTGTCGCTGCGACTGCGCGCCGAGAAACGCAACGACCGCTATGTGCTCAACGGTTCCAAGATGTGGATCACCAACGGTCCCGACGCCGGGACGCTGGTGGTCTATGCCAAGACCGACCCGGATCGCCATTCGCGCGGCATCACCGCCTTCATCATCGAGAAGGATTTCGCCGGCTTCTCGGTGGCGCAGAAGCTAGACAAGCTCGGCATGCGCGGCTCCAACACCGGGGAACTGGTGTTCGAGAATGTCGAGGTGCCGTTCGAGAACGTGCTGCACGAGGAAGGGCGTGGTGTCGAGGTCTTGATGTCGGGTCTCGACTATGAGCGCGCGGTGCTGGCCGGCGGTCCGATCGGGCTGATGGCGGCGTGCCTCGACGTGGCGATCCCCTATGTGCATGAGCGCAAGCAGTTCGGCCAGCCGATCGGCACGTTCCAGCTGGTGCAGGGCAAGCTCGCCGACATGTACGCGACGATGAATGCCGCGCGCGCCTATGTCTACGCGGTCGCCGCCGCCTGCGATCGTGGCGAGACCACGCGCAAGGACGCCGCCGGCTGCGTGCTGTTCGCGGCCGAGAAGGCAACGCAGATGGCGCTCGACGCTATCCAGCTGCTCGGCGGCAATGGCTACATCAACGACTATCCGACCGGCCGGCTTCTACGAGACGCCAAGCTCTACGAGATCGGCGCTGGCACCAGCGAGATCCGCCGCTGGCTGATCGGGCGCGAGATCATGGCGGAGGGAGTTTGATGTCCCCCTCCGCCAACTCAGCCGAACGCCTTGGGCAGGTCGTCGGTTGGCTTGGCGACGATCTGGTGCGCGTCGCGCCACAGAACCTCGCACTGGCGCGCCGACGTTATCGACCGCACCGGCAAGCCGCCCTCCTCGATCAGCCAGGCACAATAGCGCGCGCGGCTGATCGCCTCCCTGGCATCCGGGTGAAACCAGCAGACGCCCCAGATCGAGTTCCGGCGCTTGAAATGCCGGCCAACCCGGCCAGGAATGGGCAGATGCCGATTGAACCAGTCGAACTGATCCTCCAGTTCGTCATGGATCCAGTCCGGGCAGCCGTTCCGGTACAGATACCAGGACGCATGGAAAAAGCCGGTCTCCACCCGGCTCTTCGGATGGATCAGCGGCGTTACAAACCGCAAATACATTGTGACACCCACAGCGCTTGCAGGCGCCGTGTTCCTCTTGCTCAAAATCGGGACGTGGAAAGCCGCCCTTCGGCGGCGTCAGGCCATGGCCGAAGGGAGACATCTGGTGAAACGCATATCGATGCCTTTCATCGTCGCCTCCTGAGGGTGTCACTAGTAAAAAGGATGCCATGCCTGGCGCGCGGCATCCGGGCGCGGGCTGTTACACTGGTTCCGTCGCGGCATCAAGAGGGGTGAGAGGAACAACGTGGCCACATTGCAATCCCAAATCTCCCCAGCCTCCGACACGTTCCGCGCCAACGCCGAGCGCATGCGCGCCCTCGTCGCCGACATTTCCGAGAAGGCTGCAAGCATCGAACGCGGCGGCTCTGACGAAGCGCGCGAGCGCCATGTCGGGCGCGGCAAGCTCCTGCCTCGCGAGCGCCTTGCGCAGTTGCTAGACATCGGCTCGCCCTTCCTCGAGATCGGCCAGTTCGCGGCATGGTCGATGTATGGCGAGGACATTCCCGCCGCTGGCATCATCATCGGCATCGGCCGCGTCGAGGGCACGGAGGTGATGGTCGTCGTCAACGACGCCACTGTGAAGGGCGGCACCTACTATCCGCTGACGGTGAAGAAGCACCTGCGCGCGCAGGAGATCGCGCTGCAGAACAACCTGCCTTGCGTTTATCTGGTCGATAGCGGCGGCGCCAATCTGCCCAACCAGGACGAGGTGTTTCCCGACCGCGAGCATTTTGGCCGCATCTTCTACAACCAGGCCAACATGTCAGCGGCCGGCATCCCGCAGATCGCCTGCGTCATGGGTTCCTGCACGGCTGGCGGCGCCTATGTGCCGGCAATGTCGGACGAAACCATCATGGTCCGCAACCAGGCGACCATCTTCCTCGGCGGCCCGCCGCTGGTGAAAGCCGCGACCGGCGAGGATGTCAGCGCCGAGGAACTCGGCGGCGCCGACGTGCACACCAGGCTTTCGGGTGTCGCCGACCACTATGCGATGGATGACGAACATGCGCTGGCCATATGCCGGCGCATCATCAGGAATCTCAATCGGAACAAGGCGGTAAGTCTGAACTTACAGAAACCGAATCCGCCGCTTCATGACCCGCATGAACTCTACGGCATCGTGCCGACGGACCTGCGCCAGCCCTATGACGTGCGCGAGGTGATCGCGCGCATCGTCGACGGCTCGGAGTTCGACGAGTTCAAGCAGAATTACGGCACCACCTTGGTGACCGGCTTTGCCCATCTGCACGGCATGCCGGTCGGCATCCTCGGCAACAACGGCGTGCTGTTCTCGGAAAGCGCGCTGAAGGGCGCGCATTTCATCGAGCTCTGCTGCCAGCGCGGCATTCCGCTGGTCTTCCTGCAGAACATCACCGGCTTCATGGTGGGCAAGAAGTACGAAGCCGGCGGCATCGCCAAGGATGGCGCCAAGCTGGTGATGGCGGTCGCCACCGCCAAGGTGCCGAAGGTGACGATGATCATCGGCGGTTCGTTCGGCGCCGGCAATTACGGCATGTGCGGGCGGGCCTATTCGCCCCGCTTCCTGTGGATGTGGCCGAATGCGCGCATTTCGGTGATGGGCGGCGAGCAGGCGGCAACGGTGCTGGCGATGGTCAAGCGTGAGGGTATCGAACGCAAGGGCGGTGAATGGAGCGCCGAGGAGGAAGCCAAATTCAGGAAGCCGATCCTGATGAAATACGAGCATGAGGGCCACCCGCTCTATTCCTCGGCGAGGCTGTGGGACGACGGCATCATCGATCCGGCGAAGGCGCGCGAGGTGCTGGCGCTCAGCCTTTCCGCCGCGCTCAATGCCGGGATCGAGGAGACGCGCTTCGGCGTGTTCAGGATGTGAGATGAACGAAACCGGACAAAGGATCCGCATTCATACCGGCGACATCACGAAGCTGGCGGTTGATGCCATCGTCAACGCCGCCAACTCGTCGTTGCTCGGCGGCGGCGGCGTCGACGGCGCCATCCATCGCGCGGCCGGGCCCGAACTCCTGGCGGAATGCCGGACCCTCAACGGCTGCAAGACCGGCGATGCCAAGCTGACCAAGGGCTACCGGCTGCCGACGCGCTACGTCATCCACACGGTCGGGCCGGTCTGGCAGGGCGGCGGCAAGGGCGAGGCCGACCTGCTCGCCTCCTGCTACCGGCGTTCGCTCGAAATTGCCGCCGGGAGGCAATGCCGCACGATTGCGTTTCCGGCGATCTCGACTGGCATCTATGGCTACCCGAAGGATGAAGCGACCGAGATTGCTGTCGGCACCGTAGATGCCTTCCTGAGCCAGACCGCGGTACCGGAAACCGTCACTTTTTGCTGCTTTGATGAGCAAATGGCGGAACTATACCGAGAGACCGTTGCTGCTCTTGGCGGAGACAGAACTTTATGAGCGGCAGGGACGATTTACAGTTTCAAATAGGACTTTTCGATTTCGGACTAGCCGCACCGAAAAATAGACGCTACTGCTCACCCTGCATTTTGCTATGGGCATGGGGTGAAAATGAAGCCGAATTATCTTCGACGGACGACTGTTTCGATACTTGCGGGATTGCTTATATGCGCTGCGGCCGGAGCCGGCGCGGCGCAATCGCTGGCCGGGAAGGTCGGCGACAAACGATTCACTCCGTATTTGCCGGGCAGCGCGAAGGACGAATGCACCAGGGCCTACAAGGACTATGTGGCTGCAAGTGGCCATTCGGCCTATGCAACGACCTTCTATTCGCGCGTCGTCGACCTCTACATCATCTGCGGCTCGGGACTGAACGCTCCGTCGCAAAAGGCCGCGGAAGAGCGGGCGCTACGATCCTGCCAGGCGGGCTTGAAGAGGTGGAGGGTCAAGACCGCGAGCGGGGGCTGCGAAATCGCAGCTTCGAAGTAGGCCGACGCTCGCCCGACTGGCGCCGACCGAGGCAAAACCGGGGAGCTCCATGTTCGGCAAGATCCTGATCGCCAATCGCGGCGAGATCGCCTGTCGCGTCATCCGCACGGCACGAAGGTTGGGCCTGCGCACCGTCGCCGTCTATTCGGATGCGGATGCGAAGGCCCTGCATGTCGGGATGGCCGACGAGGCGGTCCATATCGGACCCTCGCCGGTCGGCGAAAGCTATCTGCGCGGCGACAGGATCGTCGCGGCAGCACTCGCCACCGGTGCCGAGGCCATCCATCCCGGCTACGGCTTTCTCTCGGAGAATCCCGAGTTCGTCGATCAGGTGACGGCGGCGGGGCTCGTCTTCATCGGCCCGTCGGCGGCTTCGATCCGCGCCATGGGGCTGAAGGACGCGGCCAAGCGCCTGATGGAGAAGGCCGGCGTGCCGGTTGTGCCTGGCTATCACGGCGAAGCGCAGGAGATCGTGCTCCTGGCCTCCAAAGCGCGCGAGATCGGCTATCCCGTGCTGATCAAGGCGCGCGCCGGCGGCGGCGGCAAGGGCATGCGCCGCGTCGACCACCCGGACGATTTCTCCGAGGCGCTGTCCGGTGCGCGGCGTGAGGCAAAGGCGGCGTTCGGTGACGACCGCGTGCTGGTGGAAAAATACGTCGACAAGCCGCGCCACATCGAAGTGCAGGTGTTCGGCGACAATTTCGGCAATGCCGTGCATCTCTTCGAGCGTGACTGCTCGGCGCAGCGCCGCCACCAGAAAGTGATCGAGGAAGCGCCTGCCCCAGGCATGACGCCGGTGCTGCGCAAGGCGATGACCGAGGCCGCGGTGAAGGCCGCCAAGGCGATCAGCTATTCAGGCGCCGGCACGATCGAATTCATCGTCGACGCCTCGCAGGGGCTGAAGGCCGACCGCTTCTGGTTCATGGAGATGAACACGCGCCTGCAGGTCGAACATCCGGTTACCGAAATGGTGACCGGCATCGATCTGGTCGAATGGCAGCTGCGGGTCGCGGCCGGCGAGAAACTGCCGAAGACGCAAGGCGAACTCCAGCTCGCTGGCCATGCCTTCGAGGCGCGCATCTATGCCGAGGACGCCACCAGAGGATTCCTGCCGGCGACGGGCACGCTGCACCACCTGAAATTCCCGCAAACCGCGCCAGAGCATGCCGCCATGCGGATCGAGACCGGCGTGCGCGCGGGTGATCAGATCTCGCCCTTCTACGATCCGATGATCGCCAAGCTGGTGGTGCACGGCAAGGACCGGGCCGCAGCGCTTGCGGCGCTGCGCAAGGCGCTGGCTGAGACCGAAGTGGCCGGCTCGACGGTCAACACCGCCTTTCTCGCCGCGCTCGCGGCTGATGCCGATTTCGCGGCCGGCGACGTCGACACCGGGCTGATCGGCCGGCACCAGGATGAGCTGGTCGCCCTGCCCCCGCCAAGCGACGAGACCATCGCCGCCGCCGCGCTCGCGGCGACCGGCGCAGGCGCCCCCGCCACCGGCGGCGACCCGTGGGCGTCGCTTGCCGGCTATGCACACTTCCACACGGTAGCGCGACGTATCAGGCTTCGTCACGGCGAGGAAGATATCCTGGCGCGGGTCTCGGCACGGCCGGACGGCCGCTTCCAGGTGGCGCTGGAAGCGCCGCATGACGCGATCAATTCGCATGATCTGCGGGCCATTCCGCGCACCGCCCGATGGCCGGGACACGTCACCGTGTTCGAAGGCGCGGTCGGCTATTCCTTCGCGGTGCCTGATCCGCTGGCCAAGGCCGATGATGCGGCCGCGGCATCCGGCAGCCTGCGCGCGCCGATGCCCGGGCTGGTCAAGCTGGTGCGCGCCGGGGTGGGCGATGCCGTGATCAAGGGCCAGCCGCTCTTGATCCTGGAGGCGATGAAGATGGAGCACACAATCGCAGCCCCGCATGACGGGGTGATCGCCGAGGTTGCGGCCGAGGGCGCGCAGGTGAGCGACGGCACAGTGCTGGTGCGCTTCGTAGATGAGGCGCAAGGTAGCCACTCCAAATGAAAATGGCCGGGATGAGCCCGGCCATCTCAATCCGGATGCAGAACGACTACGGCTGGATCGGCGCGTATTTGCCATCGTGCCACTGGTTGATGTCGTAGCTGGCGTTCTTCAGGTCGCCCTTCTCGTCGAAGACGACGTCGCCGACCACGGTGCTGATCGGCTGGCCGTTCTTCAGCGCTTCGGCGACCTTGGCCGGATCGTCGCTGCCGGCGCGCTTGATGCCCTCGGCGAAGGCCTGGACCACGGCATAGGAGAACAGTGTGAAGCCTTCCGGTGCGAAGCCGCCGGCCTTGATCTTGGCGACGGCATCCTTGGCCTGGGGCTTCGCCTGCGGATCCGACGGGAAGACGAACATCGTGCCTTCGCCGGCCGGGCCGGAAACCTGCCAGAATTCCGGTGTGGCGATCGAGTCCGGCATGATCAGCTGGAACTTGACGTTCTGCTCGGCCGCCTGGCGCAGGATGAGGCCGGCTTCCGGATGGTAGCCGCCAAAATAGACGACGTCGGCCTTCAGCTCCTTCAGCTTGGTGACAAGGGCGGAATAGTCCTTCTCGCCGGCATTGATGCCTTCGTAATCCACTTCCTTGAGGCCGCCGGCATTCATCGTCGCCTTGACGGCGTCGGCCACGCCCTGGCCGTAGGCGCTCTTGTCATGCAGGATGACGACGTTCTTGCCGGCATATTTCTTGGCGATCCACGGACCGATGAAGGCGCCCTGCGCATCGTCGCGCGTATAGAGGCGCATGATCGTCGGCCAGCCGGCCTTGGCCGCGGCATCGGTCAGCTCCGGATTTGAGGAGGCCGGGCTCATCATCAGCGTGCCGGCCTCGGCATAGACGGCGGAGGCGGGAATGCTGGAACCCGAGCAGGCATGGCCGTCGACGAATTTGGTGCCGTCGGCGACGATGCGATTGGCGACCGAAACCGCCTGCTTCGGATCGCATTGGTCGTCCTGAACGTCGAGCTTGATCTGGTTGCCGTTGACACCGCCGGAGGCGTTGATGGCGTCGGCGGCGGCCTGGGCGCCCTGCTTGAACTGGTCGCCGATGGTGGCGAGCTGGCCGGTCATCGGACCAACCACGGAAATGGTGATGTCATCGGCGAAGGCCAAGGGCGCGCTCATCATCAGGCCCAATGCGGCCGCGCTCAAAATACCCAATTTTTTCATAGCGATAGAACTCCTCCACTGGCGCGCGGCCGTTTCGGCCGCGCTTCTTTCAGAGAGGCCGGACAATTTCATCCTTCGCCCGGCATGTCTTGGCGCATTGCCGGCACTCGATTGGGCCTGCAATGTATCGCGAACCGCCTAAAACGGCAAAAGCCGCGCCGGCCTTGTCCCGGCCGGTCGCAGCTTTTGCCAATCGAGCTTCCCCGAACACTCCCGCGCCCGGTCGCATCCCTGTCTTCCTGTTCGTCCGACCGTCTTGCCGCGGCCTTGTCCCTGGCGCCGGCCGTCTGCGCGGCCTTGGCCCCCTCGGATATCCCTCAGTGCATCGTCATCCATTCGCGCGCTTCGCGCAGCGCCCTGGCGATCTCGGCCTTCGACATTGCCGCTGACAGTTCGGAGCGCAGCTCAGCGGCGCGGACCGAACCCTTGATCGCGGCGATGTTGAACCATTTGTGGGCGGCAACGACGTCGGTCTCGCAGTCGCGGCCGGTCGCATACATCATGCCCAGTTCGAAAAGAATGTCGGCCTGGGCGGTTGCTCCCATGGCGCCGAAGCCGCCTTCAAGCATTTCAAAACGTGCCATTTCAATCCCCTGTCTGGCTCCCGAGAGCTGCCTCCTTCTGTCCCTTGGTATCCCTCGGGGGGCCGCTCTTTCGATGCTTTCGAGGATGAAGCCGAGCCTTGAATCCGTCGTTAAATGGCGTGCTTAATTTGAGGAAAACAAAGCTAAAACAAGAGGTAAACGCTTAAATTCGTTAAGCATACAAAGCCCGCAGTTGAGCCTGTTTGCGGCAAATTTGACGAAAACTTCTAACGACCGGATCAAGACTCCGCTAACCACGGGAACCAAAGACCACGAAGCGGCCCGTTCATTTCCGCGTTGAAGAGGGGCGGCAAAATCCTGCAACCTTCCCCGGCGGCACCGCTTTTGTTTTGCCGGAAGCTGGACTAGCTTACGTTTGCGTAAGGGGTAGGAAGGCGGGACGGGGCCCACCTGAACCTATAGGGAGGACAGACATGTTGCGAAAAGTGAGCCTGGCCGTGGCGGCCACCTTGATCATGGCCGGCGCGGCCTTTGCCGATCCGATCGAGGGCAATTGGAAGACGCAATCCGGCGAGACGGCGGCGATCGGCGGCGGCGGCGCGTTTTCCATCACGCTGAAGACCGGCAAGTTCGCCGGCAAGACGATCGGCTCGCTGAAGGCGGCCGGCGACAACAAATATGCCGGCAGCATAACCGACCCGGAAACAGACAAGACCTATGCCGGCAAGGCGACGCTTTCGGGCACCTCGCTCAAGATGAGCGGCTGCGTGCTCGGCGGCCTGCTCTGCAAGAGCCAGACCTGGCACAAGCTCTGATCGGCGCCTTCGCCGCCATCACCTGAAAACGGGGCCTTCGCGGCCCCGTTTTCTTTTTCGGCGGCAGGCGCGCCACCAAATTTTCAGCAACGAACTTGAACCGCAGATGAATACCGGCATCAGAGCCGGTTCAGCGGCGCTCGGGCATTCTCCTCGGCATTGAAGGAGAGGACCAACGCAATGCTCGCCCGCCGCTTCACCATCGTCTGCCTGCTGATGAGCCTATTCGGCATGCTCTTCGCCATCCTGGTGGCCGAGGCCGGACGCCCGGCCCGCGCCTGGGATGGCGCCAATGCCTGCCGGCCGGGCTGCATGAACCATTTCATCCGCTGAACCGACCAACCCTCAAACGAGAAGCAACGACCATGAACCGCATCACCACCAGCGCCCTGAACATCCTCCGGCTCCTGCCGCGGGCGGCGCTCATCCTGATGCTGCTTGCCGCCCCGGTGCTGGCGGTGCCGATGATGCGGGCCGATAACGGCTCGACGATCGAGGCCCCCTCGCCGCGGAAGTCGGGCGTCGGCTTCGTGTTGCTGGTCTCCCTGCAGCGCGGCTGAAACACGTCGATACTCAGGCGAGGCCGAGGCTGATCTGATCTCACTTCCATCTCAAGACGCGGACAAAAATCGGCACTTTGGCCGCCTTCGCGCCCGCCTCCCCCTCCCAACCGCTCTTCCAACTCTCTATATTGAGCCATGGAAAAGCGAATCTACCCCCAAGCCATCGAATCGGTCGTCATGCCTGAGCCTTTCGGCAGGCAGAGTTTCAACGACGCCAAGAAGGCGGTCGCGGCCTTGCAGGTGCTTTACGACCGCAACACCAAGTTCCTGCGCGATTCCTTCGCGGCACTGGCCGCCGGCGGCGACAGCAACAAGCGCTACCGGGCCTTCTATCCCGAGATCGGCGTCACCACGACCTCCTTCAGCCAGGTCGACTCGCGACAGGCCTATGGCCACATGCCGACGCCCGGACATTTCTCGACCACCATCACCCAGCCGGCGCTGTTCGAAAACTACCTTGTCGAGCAGCTTCGGCTGATCATGCGCAACCATGGCGTCCAGGTAACGGTGTCGGAATCGACCACGCCTATTCCGCTGCATTTCGCCTTCCTGGAGGGCACCTATGTCGACGGCAGCGCCGCCGAGCGTATCCAGCGGCCGATCCGCGACCTGTTCGACGTGCCGGACCTCGACGGCACTGACGACCAGATCGCCAACGGCACGTTCGAAGTGGCGTTCGGCGAGCCGCGGCCGCTGGCGCCGTTCACGGCGCAGCGCATCGACTATTCGCTGCACCGCATGACGCATTACACCGCGACCAGCCCGCAGCATTTCCAGAACTTCGTGCTGTTCACCAACTACCAGTTCTACATCGACGAATTTGTCGCCCGCGCACGCGATCTGATGGAGAATGGCGGCGGCGGATATGCCGAATTCATCGAACCCGGCAACGTGATCACCCATGCCGGGTCGAGCGTGCCCGCCGAAGGCACGCCGCCGCAACGCCTGCCGCAGATGCCGGCCTATCATCTGAAGAAGCCCGGCCATGGCGGCATCACCATGGTCAATATCGGCGTCGGTCCCTCCAACGCCAAGACGATCACCGACCATATCGCGGTGCTGAGGCCGCACGCCTGGTTGATGCTCGGCCACTGCGCCGGCCTGCGCAACACGCAGGCGCTTGGCGACTATGTGCTGGCGCATGCCTATGTGCGCGAGGACCATGTGCTGGACGACGACCTGCCGGTCTGGGTGCCGATCCCCCCGCTAGCCGAGATCCAGGTGGCACTGCAGGAAGCGGTCGCCGAGGTCACCGGGCTTTCCGGCTACGACCTCAAACGCATCATGCGCACCGGCACCGTCGCCACCATCGACAACCGCAACTGGGAGCTACGCGACCAGCGCGGACCGGTGCAGCGGCTGTCGCAGTCGCGCGCCATCGCGCTCGACATGGAATCGGCGACCATCGCCGCCAACGGCTTCCGCTTCCGCGTGCCCTACGGCACGCTGCTGTGCGTCTCCGACAAGCCGCTGCATGGCGAGCTGAAGCTGCCGGGCATGGCGACCGAGTTCTACAAAAGGCAAGTGGCGCAGCATCTCACGATTGGCATCAAGGCGATGGAGAAGCTGGCCGGAATGCCTATGGAGCGGCTGCATTCGCGCAAACTCAGGAGCTTTTCCGAGACTGCCTTCCAATAGGCGGTCACCAGCTGCAAAAACCGGCTAGGCAACTCGTCGTCTTGATCGGGCCGCAATTTGACGGATAAGCAAGCCGGACAGGTTGCCAGCGGCATTGAGTAGTCAGGCAGATGAGATCAGGTGGATCGCGCTCTAACATGAC
The DNA here is from genome assembly GCF_003999085.1 of Mesorhizobium sp. M4A.F.Ca.ET.090.04.2.1. Taxonomy (NCBI): domain Bacteria; kingdom Pseudomonadati; phylum Pseudomonadota; class Alphaproteobacteria; order Hyphomicrobiales; family Phyllobacteriaceae; genus Mesorhizobium; species Mesorhizobium sp. M4A.F.Ca.ET.090.04.2.1. The sequence goes on along the minus strand of NZ_RZOT01000087.1, from coordinate 136 downwards.
AGCCGGGGTGACATTCCTGGCGATGATGGCGTTCGCGGCCGCCCTGATTGCCGGGTTTTTCGGCACGCTGCATCCGGCCTTCGATTCCTTCTCGCATTTCCGCGTTCATCTGGCCGTGCTGATCGCGCTCCTGGCG
>NZ_RZOT01000879.1:0-1230 GCF_003999085.1 Mesorhizobium sp. M4A.F.Ca.ET.090.04.2.1 | reverse complement strand
CCGTCACCTCGAACCGCAGCCTGGTCTACAACGCCTGGGTGACGCTGTCCTCGACGCTGCTCGGCTTTGCCTTCGGCACCGCGCTCGGCATCGTCATTGCCGTCGGCATCGTGCATGTGGCGACGCTCGACCGCAGCCTGATGCCGTGGGTCATTGCCTCGCAGACGATTCCGATCCTGGCCGTTGCGCCGATGATCATCGTGGTGCTGGCGGCGGTCGGCATCACCGGGCTGATCCCGAAAGCGCTGATCTCGACCTACCTGTCGTTCTTCCCGGTGACTGTCGGCATGGTGAAGGGGCTGCGCTCGCCCGAGCTCATGCATCTCGACCTGATGCATACCTACAATGCCAGCCGCGCGCAGACCTTCTGGAAGCTGAGGGTGCCGGCATCGGTGCCGTTCCTGTTCACCTCGATGAAGGTGGCGGTGGCGGCAAGCCTGGTCGGCGCCATCGTCGGCGAACTGCCGACGGGCGCTGTCGCCGGCATCGGCGCCAAGCTGCTGGCGGGCGCCTACTACAGCCAGTCCATCGACATCTGGTCGGCGCTGGTCGCCGGCTCGGTTGTGGCAGCACTTCTGGTGATGGTGGTCGGCGTTGCCGGCCGCCTCGTCGACCGCGCCATGGGCGGGAGGCCGGCATGAGTTGGCTAAAACCATCCTGGCAAGGGCTGCTGGCGATCCTGCTATGCCTGATCGCCTTGGCACTCGGCGCGATGTCGAAGCCGGAAGCGGCGGCGCTGGCGCAACCCGAGGCGTCTTTCGACTATCCCTACCTTGCGACGAAGGGGCTGATGTTCGGCCTGCTGCTGCTGGCAGCTCTTGCCTCGATGGCCAGGCTGTCCACGGTCGTCGAAGCCCTGGTGCTGTTCATCGGCGCGCACCTCGCCGCCTGGCTGCTGATCACGGGCATAAACGGCTATGAGGGCACGGCGCTGGCGCCATTCTTCTTGCTGCTCGCCGCGGCATGGCTGCTGGGATGGCGCTGCGTGGCGGTGCTGTCTTCGCTGCGCCCGGTGGCGAACTGGGTGCGGACCGCCCTGCGGCTGATCATCCCGGCGATCTTCGGCGCCTGGATCCTGATCATCTGGGAAGCGGTGACCCGGGGAGCCGGCATTCCCTTCATCCTGTTGCCGCCGCCAAGCGCCATCGGCGCGCGCATCGCCGGTTCGCTGCCGGTACTCGGCGCCGATGTTCGGCAGACCATCTTCAAGGCGGTGATCTTCGGCTATGT
>NZ_RZOT01000878.1:0-1231 GCF_003999085.1 Mesorhizobium sp. M4A.F.Ca.ET.090.04.2.1 | reverse complement strand
GTCCTCGACCAGCGTCAGTTCGCCCTCCAGCACATAGACGAGCTCGTCCTCATGGCTGTGCCAGTGGCGCTGGCTCGACCAACCGCCGGGCGGCAGCGTCATCAGGTTGACGCCGAAATCCTTCAGGCCGCCCGCGTCGCCGAGGCGGCGGCGCGTGCGCCCGGCGCAGGGCTGATCGAAGGGTGAAGGGTAGCCGGAACCCTTGCGGATTGGCACGGATGACAGGTCGATCTTGGGCATGGCAGGCTGCTCCGTTGGTTTCTACGCCGGCATTGTCGAAGCGCGCTCCCCTTCTCCCCTTGTGGGAGAAGGTGGCCGAGCGGAGCTCGGTCGGATGAGGGGTGCTCCAGCTTGGCGATGCGCCAGTTTTACAACCGTCCTGTCGGCGCCGGGAAGGCGCACAATCGCGACTGTCTCATTCCTTCCAACACCCCTCATCCGTCTCGGCGCTGGCGCGCCGATCCACCTTCTCCCACAAGGGGAGAAGGGAACGACTTGCCCTCACCCCTGATGCGCCACTGCCAGTTCCTTCACGTGCTTCTCATGCATCTTCAGCGTCGGCAGCGTCTTCTTGGCGAATTCCTTCATCGCCGGGTCGTCGCCCGATTTCGCATAGGTGCTGAACAGCGCGACCGCCTCTTTGTGCGCGTCCGTCTGCATCTTGATGTACTTCTGGTCGAACGCCTTGCCGCTCGCGCTCTTCAACTCGCCCAGCATCTGCTGTTCCTTAGGGCCGAGCGCGGGCCCGGCGGGCTTGATCGAGGCGGTGGTCTGGCCTTGGCTCAGCGCCGCCTTGAAATCCTCGCCCGCCTTGGTGTGGTCCGCGATCATCTCTCTGGCGAAGGCCTTGATGTCGTCGGAGGAGGCCTTCTCCTCGGCCAGCCTGCTCGACTGGATCTCGAATTCGTTGGCGTTGGGCACGGTGGTGACGAAGGTCTTTGTGTCGACCTTGCTGTCGGCAAGCATGGGCGCGACCTGGTTCGTCGATTGCGCCAGAGCGGCCGGCGCGCCGGCCAGCAGGGCTGCGACGGTCGCGGTCAGAAGGGTTTTCATCTGATGTCTCCCATCCGGGAATGGTCCCTCGCGATTCCAACGCCGCATCGGCAGCTGGGGTTGCGTTGATTTACACGCTGCACACAAGTCCAGCTTTCCTGCATTCTCGTCGTCAGCTTGGCTGCCAGGCCGGAGAGACGACCATGCACGACCCCGCCGAGATCGACCTGCGCAGCCC
>NZ_RZOT01000877.1:0-1235 GCF_003999085.1 Mesorhizobium sp. M4A.F.Ca.ET.090.04.2.1 | reverse complement strand
GCCCTGGCGGACTTGGCGGCACCTATGGCGGCAGCCCGATCGGCGTCGCCGCGGCCAACGCCGTGCTCGACGTCATCGAGGAGGAAAAGCTCTGCGACCGCGCCAATGCGCTGGGCAGCAGGCTGAAACAGCGACTGCAGTCGATCCGCGAGGACGTGCCGGAGATCGTCGACATCAGGGGTCCCGGCTTCATGAACGCGGTCGAGTTCAACGATGTGAAAAAGGGCCTGCCCTCGGCGGAAATCGCCAATGCCGTGCGCCTCAAGGCGCTCGACAAGGGCCTGGTCCTGCTGACCTGCGGCGTCTACGGCAACGTCATCCGCTTCCTGTCGCCGATCACCATCCAGGACAGCGTCATGAACGAGGCACTGGACATTCTGGAAAGCTCGATCCGCGAGGCACGTGTCGCCTAACCGGTTGCCCTGGCGGGCTCTTCCTGAAACGCGGCCAGCGCCGCCTTCAGCGCATCGGGCCCGCCGGCAACGGCCTGCGGCGTCGGCGAGAAGCCGGCGCCGAGCATCTTGCGGCCGAGCATATGATCGCCGGGGCGGTTGACGGATTCGATGCCGAGCAGCCGGCTGCCCGCATAGTGATAGATCGAGAACTTGTTCTCGGTGAGGTCGCCCGCCACGACATGGCTGTCGCCGCCCGAGGTCAGTCCGACCATCTGCAGCTTCATGTCGCCGATATCCGACCAGAACCACGGCACTGCCGAATAGGCGTCGGCATGGCCAAGGATGGTGCGCGCGGCGAGCCGCGCCTGGTCGGTGGCGTTCTGCACCGATTCCAGCCGCACATCGGCGCCGGTGAACCAGTGCCGGTAGGACGCCGCATCGCCGATGGCGAGGATATCCGGCGCCGAGCTGCGCATCTGCTGGTCGACGCGGATGCCGTTGGCGACCGTGATGCCGGCGGTCTCGGCCAGTTCGACATTGGGCACCACGCCGATGCCGATGATGACCATCTGTGCCGGCAGCCTTTCGCCGCCGGAGGTGATCGCGGCCGAGACCCGGCCGCCTTTGCCCTCCAGGCCGACAACGGTGGTGCCGGTATGGATCCGCACGCCGATCGCTTCCAGGCGCTGCCTGACATGGCTGGCGATGACCGGCGCCACCGCCCGCCCGAGCAGCCGGTCGACGGCTTCGACCACAGCGACATTGCGCCCGGCCGCGCGCAGCGTCGCGGCGATCTCGAGCCCGATGAAGCCGCCGCCGAGGATGACGACATCCTCGCAT
>NZ_RZOT01000876.1:0-1241 GCF_003999085.1 Mesorhizobium sp. M4A.F.Ca.ET.090.04.2.1 | reverse complement strand
GTCTCGACGAAGTTCCTGCCGAAAGGGCTATAGAGCCACGCCGTGCGCAGGATCAGATGACGCGGATTGGCCGCCGCCACCGCCTGTTCGCCGGCAAGCTTCGAAGCGCCATAGGCATTGAGCGGCGCGGTGGCGTCGGTTTCGACATAGGCGCCGTCCTTGGTGCCGTCGAAGACGTAGTCGGTCGAAAGATGGATGATGGGAACGCCAAGCCGCGCCGCCGCCCCGGCGACGGCACCGGCCCCGGTGGCGTTCACCGCAAAGGCCATTTCCTTCTCGTCCTCGGCCTGGTCGACAGCGGTGTAGGCGGCGGCAGAGACGACGACATCGGGCCTCGATGCCGCCAGCGCATCAAACACCGTGTCGGGCTGCGCCAGGTCGAGTCGCGGCCGGCCTACGGCAACGACCTCCACGCCCTCCAGCCCGCGCCCGGCTTCAAGCAGGCTGGCAACGACCTGGCCTTCGCGCCCGGTCACGACAAGCCTCACGCCGCGCCCTTCCTGTTCTCGGCCTGGCCCAGCCGCTCGCCGGCATAGCGTTGGTCGCGGATCGGCCCCCACCACCATCTGTTGTCGAGGAACCAGTCGACAGTCCTTGCCAGGCCGCTGTCGAAGTCCTCCGTCGGCGACCAGCCGAGGTCGCGGCCGATCTTGGAGGCATCGATCGCGTAGCGGCGGTCATGACCCGGACGATCGGTGACGAAAGTGATCAGGTCGCGATAGCTGCCGCCGGCGGCGCGTGGCCGTCGACGGTCAAGAAGATCGCAGATCGTCTCGACGACGCCGAGATTGCTGCGTTCCGAATTGCCGCCGACATTGTAGCTTTCGCCCGTCCGCCCCTTCGTGGCGACAAGCTCCAGCGCCTTGGCATGGTCCTCGACATAGAGCCAGTCGCGCACATTGGCGCCGGCGCCATAGACCGGCAGCGGCTTCTCGTCGAGCGCGTTGAGGATGACCAGCGGGATGAGCTTTTCAGGGAAATGATAGGGCCCGTAATTGTTCGAGCAGTTGGAAAGGACCACCGGCAGGCCATAGGTCTCGTGCCAGGCCCGCACCAAATGATCGGAGGCGGCCTTCGAGGCGGAATATGGCGACGATGGCGCATAGGGCGTCTCCTCGACAAACATGCCACCGTCGAAGGGGAGATCGCCGAACACCTCGTCGGTCGAGACCTGATGGAAGCGGAAGCGGCGCTTGCGCCCTTGCGGCAGGTCACGCCAGTATTCCAGGGCCGCATTCAGC
>NZ_RZOT01000875.1:0-1243 GCF_003999085.1 Mesorhizobium sp. M4A.F.Ca.ET.090.04.2.1 | reverse complement strand
GGCGTCGACATCACCGATCCGGTGACGCTGGCGGCGATCGACAAGGCCAAGGCCGAGTTTGCTGGGCCGGACCGCTGGCACGCGAAGCCGGTCACGCGCGCCGCCGGCTACGGCAAGGAGCGCAAGGTAGTCAATCCGGCGAAGCCCGACGAGGTTGTCGGCACGATCCACGAGGCGGCCGCCAAGCAGGTCGCCACCGCCGTACGCATCGCGGTCGAGGCGCAGCCGGCTTGGGCCAAGCGCCCGGTCGCCGAGCGCGCGGCGATCCTGAACCGCGCCGCCGACCTCTATGAGGCCAACGCGGCCGAGTTCTTCGCGCTCGCCACCCGCGAGGCCGGCAAATCGCTGGCCGACGGCGTCGCCGAGGTGCGCGAGGCGGTCGATTTCCTGCGCTACTACGCCGCCGAGGCCGCCAATGCGGAAACGGGCACCGAGGCGCGCGGCGCGATCGTCTGCATCTCGCCGTGGAATTTCCCGCTCGCCATCTTCACCGGCCAGATCGCCGCGGCGCTCGTCACCGGCAATTCGGTGATCGCCAAGCCGGCAGAACAGACGCCGCTGATCGCCTTCCGCGCCGTCGAGATGCTGCGCGAGGCGGGCGTGCCGGAAGACATCATCCAGCTTCTGCCCGGCGATGGCCCCTCGGTCGGCGCGCCGCTGACGGCCGACCCGCGTATCGCCGGCGTCTGCTTCACCGGCTCGACCGAGGTCGCCAAGCTGATCGAGAAGCAACTGGCCGACACCGCCGCACCCGACGCCATGCTGGTCGCCGAGACCGGGGGGCTCAACGCCATGATCGTCGATTCCACCGCGCTGCCCGAGCAGGCGGTGCGCGACATCCTCGCCTCCGCCTTCCAGAGCGCCGGCCAGCGCTGCTCGGCGCTGCGCGTGCTCTATGTCCAGAAGGACGTAGAGAAGAAGATGCTGGAGATGCTGAGGGGCGCGATGGAAGCGCTCAACCTCGGCGATCCCTGGCTGATCTCGACCGATGTCGGCCCGGTCATCGACGACGAGGCGCAAACGTCGATCCGCGACTATTGCACCAGGATGGGCCTGCAGGGCCGGCTGATCGCCAAGCTCGAAGCGCCGAAGAGCGGCCGCTTCGTCGCGCCGCATGTCTTCCGCGTCAAGGGCATCGAGGAGATGGAGCGCGAGGTGTTCGGCCCGGTGCTGCATGTCGCCAGCTTCGACGCCGACGAGATCGACGCCGTTATCGCCGCCATCAACCGCAAGGGCTATGGCC
>NZ_RZOT01000874.1:0-1243 GCF_003999085.1 Mesorhizobium sp. M4A.F.Ca.ET.090.04.2.1 | reverse complement strand
GCTCTATGCCAACGACCTCGCCGACGTCGAGGATGCCGCCGCCGGCGAGGTCGTTGGCATAGAGCCGATGCTCCGGCAGGAAGCCCGGCATGGCGAAGCCGAAGCTCGACTTGATCATGCGGACTTCGCCGATGACGCCCGACTTGATCAATTCCACCAGCTTAAGCGTCTGCGGATGCAGCCGGTACATGAAGGCTTCGCCGAGGAAGGTGCCGGCCTTGCGCGCGGCATGGATCATGGCGTCGGCCTCAAAGGCGGTCAGCGCCAGCGGCTTCTCGCACAGCACATGCTTGCCGGCTTCAGCGGCCTTGATCGCCCATTCGGCATGGCCGGGATGCGGTATCGAAATATAGACGGCGTCGACACCATCGTCGGCGAGCAGCGCCTCATAGCCGTCGAGGATGCGCGCGCCCGGGAAGGTTTCGGCGAGCCCCGCCTTGCCGGGGTTGCGGGCACCGAGCGCTACCAGTTCGCCGGTGCGCGACTGCGCCACGCCGCCGGCAAAGGATTTGGCGATGCTGCCGGGCCCGAGAATGCCCCAACGAATCTTTTGCGGTCTGGATGTCATGTCAAATCTCCTGGGGTCGCCGCCACGCATTCGCGATCGGGCAAGAATGGAACCATTTTGTTCGAGCATGATCTTTCCGAAAGCCGGTTCGCGCTTTTCGGGCTCATGCCCTAGAGCGGTTCAACGTTTCTTGGAATCGCCGAACCGCTCTAAGTATTTGTTTTTACGCAATTCCGGACGGAAAACCGTTACACACTTTTCCTGGAATTGCTCTAGCGTATCCGCGCGCCCTTGGTGTCGAAGAGCAGCGCCTTGTCGGCCTTGATCGCCACCGTCAGATGGTCGCCGCTCGCCCGCTGCCTGGATGCCTCGCGCTCGATGATCAGTTCGTCGTCTCCGGCACCGGCGTAGACGTAGCTCACCGATCCGAGATGCTCGGCGACATCGGCCTTGACGGCGATGTCGCAGTCGCCTTTGCCGGCATCGAAGAAGTGTTCCGGCCTGACCCCGAGCACGACCTCGGCGCCGACAGCCGGAGGCGTGCTCTGGAGCGGCTTGCTCAGCCGCGCGCCGGCGTGGTTGACAAGCTCGACCGTCGCCGCGCCCGGCCCGGTCTCGACAACCCTCGCCGGCATGAAGTTCATCTTCGGCGAGCCGATGAAGCCGGCGACGAAGCGGTTGGCGGGATCGTCATAAAGGTCGAGCGGCGCGCCGATCTGCTCGACATTGCCGGCC
>NZ_RZOT01000873.1:0-1243 GCF_003999085.1 Mesorhizobium sp. M4A.F.Ca.ET.090.04.2.1 | reverse complement strand
GCGCCCATCGGGGCGCGGGCCGTCCGCCCCGCTTTCAGGCGCGCCAAAATTTAGTCCGCGGGAGCCGGCTTACAGTCATATGACGATGACCTCCGCGTGGGACAACGATGACGTTCCCCCAACCACGGAGGCTTGCCATGAATTCCGATCACGACATCGAAGTCACTGAAGAAACCGCGGCTGCTGCCGAGGCGATCGAATCCGCTTCCGACGACATGCTCGACCATGCCGCAGCTGCCGCGGTCGAAGCCGCCGATCAGTCTGACGATGACGAGGAAGGTGACGACGAGGACGGCGAGGATGCCGACGACGAAGCGACCCTGTTGGGTGGTGACGAGGACGAAGACGGCGAGGACGAGGATGAGGACGAGGAAGACGGCGTGAAGGCCGACGACGAAGACGAGTCCGACGAGGACAAGGAAGAAGCCGCCTGAGCCATTTTGGAGGCGGCCTCTCCGTCCTCCACGACCGCATAGCCCGCTGAGCTAGAGGAAGGGCGGCGCCAACGCGCCGCCCTTTTTGCCGTCAGTCCTCGAGGATGCTGACGTAGACGCTGTTCGAATAGACATCGACCTGGATCAGCGCCTCGCCATTGACGATGGCGCGCCGTGTCGCGCCGCTCATGGCGCCGCCGCGCCTCAACATCCGCTCCAGGTCGGCGCGGTCATCATTGCTGCGGAACCAGGCGTCACCCTCGTCGTCGCGGTCGCGCCGGTGGAATTTGTGCCAGTTGGCGCGGTCCTGCCGCACCATCTGCGCGGCGCTGTCCAGCGGATAGCCGTCGCTGGCGTGATGATCCCGCTCGGAAATGCGCGCGACATAGGAGCCGAGCATATCGTCGGCCCGCGCCGTGCTCGTGCCCAGCACCGACGCCAGCAGCAATGCGGCGACGGCAAATCGTCTCGTCTCGTTCATGATGAACCCCCTTTTGAAAACCCAGTCTTCTTCCACCGATGCCGTCTGACATTTCGGGCAGCAGGATGGAATCAGAAGGAATACTGCCATCCGGGCATATGCGCCGGATGACGGATCAGCCTCCACTGAAAAGCCTACATGGCTTTTCCGACGGGGGATATCGGTGCCGGCTGCGCGGCTGCCGGTTGTGGCTGCTGCGCCTCTGGCTGAGGCTTCGGTTCGGCGGCGCCGTTTGACGCGGTCGCCTCGCCGGCCGGCTTGCCGTCGGCGGTGGGCGTTGTCTCGGTCGCCGGCGCCGTGGCGGTGGTGGCCTTGGCCGGTGCTGCGG
>NZ_RZOT01000872.1:0-1248 GCF_003999085.1 Mesorhizobium sp. M4A.F.Ca.ET.090.04.2.1 | reverse complement strand
AACGGGTGGATGCCGGTCGGCGCCACGACAAAACCGAGTGAACCCAGCCGCACCCGCGCGGCATCCAGGCGCGCTGTCGGCAGCACCAGATGGTCGAGCGGATGAGCCTGCGTCGTTTTGATCATGCCGGCGCGGTGTGCATTATTCCGGAAGTCGGTTCAAGGGGCTCGGCGATGTTGTCCGGCCGGCCTGCCATTCTCCGGCACCGGGGCCAGTCTTGCCATCGCGGAAGGCCACCCTAGCTCACAACCATGGGAAGAACCGTCCTCATGGCCATGACGATTGCGGCGATTGTAATTGTCGCCACTCTGGTGCTGACCGCGCCGAAACGGGGCGGCGTCGATCCGGCCGAGACATCCGCCGTTCAAACAGAGTGAGGCCGCCGGCACCTGCATTTCTTGCGGATGCAACTATATTGCTGGTATAGGCGAATTGTCGTCAACTCTGACTTGAATTGACGACATACGATAAGGTATCCCCGCGTGGGGGTCCTCAAATCTTGCCTTGAATGGATTGTTTGCGCGATTGCGGTTCGCTCCCGGATGGCGATCGTTGCTCCATTTTTAGTGGCTGAATAGAGTGGCAGATGACCGGCGACAGCACGCTCAGGATATTGCGGATCACGCCGCACTTTTATCGGCCAGGCACATGGCCGGTCGCCTTCGATCCGGTCGGCGGCCTGCAGAATCAGACATGGACAATCGCCAATGCGATGGACGAGGCCGGCGCCGCCCAGACCATTCTGACCACGTTCATTCCCGGAAGCCCGAGAGAGGTTCAGCTTTCGCCGAGGATGCGCCTCAAATGCGCAGGCTTCTGGCTGCCGGAGTTCGCCGCCGGCCCGCTGCTCTGCTTCACCTGGTTCCTGGCCGCATTGCCGGAGCTGCTTCGAGCACGCGGCCGCTATGATGTCGTCCATATCCACTTCAACCACTCGGTCTGGTGCCGGGCCATGGCCATTCTGGTCTCCAGGCTGAAGATACCTCTCGTCGTATCGATGAACACGCAGCTCTGGTCCGGGCTCCAGCATGCACTGCGGCTCAAGGGGAAGACGTATGATGTCACCCGCTGGCTGGAACGCTATGCTTTGATGTCGGCCGACCGTGTTGTCGCACTCACCGAGCGTTACGGTAGGGAAGCCGTAGCGGAAACCGGGCTGGATCGCCGCGTGGCGGTGATCGCTGACGCTGTCGACGCCGAAGCGTTCGGCCGTCCGATCGACCCGGACGCGCTTCAAGCCTTTCGCTC
>NZ_RZOT01000871.1:0-1249 GCF_003999085.1 Mesorhizobium sp. M4A.F.Ca.ET.090.04.2.1 | reverse complement strand
CGCTGCCGCTCAAGCCGCCGAGGAACTCGGTCATCGCCGTGCCGACCACCGAGAAGGCCTCGGGGAAGGTCACGCAGGCCTGCAGCAATTCGCCGAGCTTGACCAGCCGCGTCGTGGTCTCCGATTTCTCGTGCAGCTCGCGATTGAGGACCGCCAGCTGGTCGGCGCGCTCGTTGACGACCCCTTCGGCGCGGCGCAGCTCGCTGATGTCGTTCAGCGTCAGCACCAGGCCGCCCTCCGACCGGCTCAGCGGGCTGCAACTGGCGATGACAGGCAATTGCGAGCCGTCCGACCTGGTCAGCCGGACTTCGCCCTGGTGCTGGCGTCCGGTGGCCAAAGCCATCTCGACGGGCGACGTTCCGCTGGCGAAGTCGCCGCCTCTCGGGTCTTGCAGCTTCAGCGCCGCGTCCCATTGCAGGCCGACGATCTTGTCGGCGCGCCGGCCGATTATCGTCGTGGCGGCGGGATTGACGCTGGCGATGCGGCCGTCGCCGTCGAGCACCGCGATGCCCTCGGCCGCCGTCTCGACGATGTCCTCGATATGCGCCCGCGCCGACGCGAGCTGGTCGGCCATCGTGTTGAAGCCGTCGGCCAGTTGTCCGAATTCGTCCTTGCGGACGTGGCGGATGCGCGTCAAGACGTCGCCCTGCGCCAGCGCCTGCATGCCGTTCATCATGTCCGAGAGCCCGGCGCCGAAACGGCGGAGCAGCACCCAGGCGAAGCCAGCCGCGACCAGCATGGCGGCGGCGGTGCTGAGGCCGACCATCCACAGCAGGCTGTTGGTGCGCTGCTCGGCGGCATGCAGCACCGCATCATATTCCAGCAGCACGGCGCCGACGATCGTGTCCTCGCCCTGTTCTATCGGAACGGCCAGGATGGCGTTCACTTCCTCCGGGTCGATGAACCTGCGCGGGACGCCGTCCTGCAGCGTCCGGCCGACCTCGTTGCCGGGGTCGTGGTCGAATTTTTCGCCGGCCTTGTGCTCCTCGTCGGCGGCATGGGCGACGATTACCTTGTTGCGGTCGACGACGATGAAATCCCGCTGCGAGCGCCGGTGCTGCTGCTCCAGGAACTGCTTGAGCACCTCGGGCTGCTCGAGCAGCGAAGGCGTCCCCGCGGACGGTTCGAAGACTATGGTGTCGGCCAGCTCGCGCGCGACATTGGTCGCTTCGGTCAGCCCGAGATATTTGGTCGCCGCCATCTGCGTGAAGACCGCGACGCCGCCGACCAATCCGATCAGCGCCGCGGC
>NZ_RZOT01000870.1:0-1253 GCF_003999085.1 Mesorhizobium sp. M4A.F.Ca.ET.090.04.2.1 | reverse complement strand
TCTCATCCGCGCCTGGGTCGATGCCGAATAGCTGAATGAGGGAAAGCGAAAGATGATCCGTCACACAGTCGTGTTCACGCTGAAGCATGCGCCGCATTCGCTGGAGGAAAAGCGCTTCCTCCATGACGCCAGGAAGATCCTGACCGGGATCAAGGGTGTCACGCATTTCGAGCAGTTGCGGCAGGTCAGCCCCAAGAACGACTACCGCTTCGGCTTCTCGATGGAGTTCGCCGACCAGGCTGCCTACACAAGGTACAACGAGCACCCCGACCACGTCGCTTTTGTCCGCGATCGCTGGGTGCCCGAGGTCGAGGCGTTCATGGAGATCGACTACGTGCCGCTCGGCTGGAGTTGATATCCAGTCACTGCGAACGACCGCGTTCGATCCAGAGTGGCCATTGCGAAGCTATCGAGCACGAAACTCACCTTCTGGCGGTCTTTGGAGAATGGTTTCGATCTCAGCCATCACGGTCTCCGACAGCGACCCAAATTCCATGGCCGCGGCGTTCTCGACAGCCTGCTCGGGGGTTTTTGCGCCGGGGATGGGGTGAATGTTGCCACCTTTCGATAGCAGCCAGCACAAGGCACCCTGACCGAGCGTCCGCCCGCCAGCGGTGAGCAAATCGCGGATAGCATCAATCTGCTCTGTCAACTCGGAACGGGCGCGCGACGCTTCAAAATATACCTGCCAATCCGCGGGAACCGACCTGACGTCGTCTGGCGGAACGGTCCGTCCATCCGAGAATTTGCCTGTTAGCACGCCCATGGCGAGTGGCGACCGGGTCAGCTGCGCCAAACCGTTATTATATGCGGCTTTGCACATTGAGGGTGCATCGAAGAAAACGTTCATCGAGTGCTGGACCGTTGAAAAGCCGCTCCGGTCAGCGAACGCCTGGACGCTTGATGGAAAGTCGGTGCTCCAGCCGTAGCTTCGAATGTCTCCGGCCCGAACAAGCTGCTCCAAGACCTCAAACGCCGGTTCCGCATGTTCGATCGAGAGATCGTTCAAGTGGAGCAACATCACGTCGATGCCGTCTCGGCCCAGTCGGCGAAGGCTCTCGCCAACCGACCAGCGCACATATTCGGGATCGAACCTAGAGCCAGTCATCTGGCGGGAGGCCGGATCGAAGGAATGGCCGAATTTCGACACGATAACTGCCTCCGAACGGCCTGAGAGCGCCTCGCCCAAAAGCTCCTCCGAGTGCCCGGCGCCATACACCGCCGACGTATCGAAGAGCCGAACTCCACCATCC
>NZ_RZOT01000086.1:0-13706 GCF_003999085.1 Mesorhizobium sp. M4A.F.Ca.ET.090.04.2.1 | reverse complement strand
CATCTCGGGGATAGCTGTTACTTCGATCGTCGTCGGCTTCGCCGGTCAAGCCGTCTTGCTTTGGATCGCATGGCGCGGCCTTGAGTGGACGCCGGCGAAAGTTGTCGCGAGCTACCGAAGAGGGCGCTTCGCCGCAGCTGCCGGATTCGACCGAACTGCGGATCCTGGAGATCGCCGTTGCCTGCGGCTTTGAGTCTCCTTCGCATTTTTCAAAAACCTTCCGCGAGCATTTTGGAGAGGCTCCAAATTCTGTTCGCGCGCTCGCTCACGGCAGACGGGGCGGCCTGCGCTGCGCCGCAGGCGACTTGTCAGTGACACCACAAGCGTCGGGCCCAAAGCACCAAAATTATCGCTGAGGTTCGCAGTTCCGATCGGTCCGGATCGCAGTCCGCGCTAAACGACCAATTTGTCGCAACGTGTGCGGTACTCCCCGAATTGCCGGTTCCGTAGTATGGCGAATCGACTTTGAAAATTTGGAGATTCCAGTGCTTCGCCGCAGTCTTGTTGTCTTTGCAGCGGTTGCTCTTACCGCTTGCGTCTCGTCCTCCATTGACCCGCAGAGCAAGGCCTCCATGGGCTCCGTCTACGTGGAGCCTGTGCAGCTGTCGAAAGCCTCTGTCTTTGCGCCAAATTCAAGTGAGGCAAATGCAAGTTCCGGGAAAGTGCCCGCCACGGTATCAGAGGCTACTTCTCGTCTTCAAGAGATCGTGGACACGCGCACAAATCTCCGCGAGCTCATCGAGAGTCAGGCGAAGGAAGACCTTATTAGCAAGGGATATCGCGTAACAGACGCGGCATCGGGCGCCTCCGCCAAGCTGAAGATCAATGTCTACAACGCATTAAGCGTACCAGTCGGCGATGGGCGAGGCATTGCGATGACCGTCAGCGCTGAGATGGTTCGTTCATCGGACGGCAAACGGCTCATGTTCGCCGGCGCCAGCCAAATCAAGGATGCTGAAGCGCAGGGCGTTCGCATGGCGCCCTATGCCGAGTGGTTCACCAATGAGGATTTCCTCGTAGAGCAGTACCGTTTGGTCGCTCGGCTGCTTACCGCTCAGGCCCTTGCGGGCCTATAGAGACGTGAAAGCTGGGTCGAGGCGACGACCAGCACCGGATCTAACTCGCGCGAAATCTGTGAAAGCAGGAGCAAGGCCTCGTGGCAGCCGGATCGACTGGCCATGCGGGGGCGGTCGGCTGCCGGCCTATCCCCCCGCCAGTCTTGGCAGCAGAAAAATCTCCGCCCCCTCAGGCAATTCCTTCGACCACGTATCCCGATAGATCGTGCCGTCGATCGCGACAGCGATGCCGCGATCGATCAGCGGCTCGAAGGCGGGATACTGTTCCGAAAGTTTCCGGAACAGCTCCCTGATGTCCTTGGCCTCGACCTCGACCTTACTCTGGCCTCCGGCGAGCGCGCCAAGCGATCCCCAGAGCGTCACTTCGACCATCAGCGCCAGAACCTCATTGGACCGTGGCGTAAGCCGAAAACCGCTTAGCGCTTTTCAGCATTGCTCTAGCCTTCCCGTTCCGCCTCGATCGCCGCCAGGATCCGCGGCGGCGACATCGGGATGTGCGTCATGCGCACGCCAGCGGCGTTCGACACCGCATTGGCGATCGCCGCCAGCGGCGGCACGATCGAGGTCTCGCCGACGCCGCGCACCCCATAGGGGTGGTTGGGGTTGGGGATCTCAAGGATCTGCGTGTCGATCATCGGCAGGTCCGAGCAAACCGGGATGCGGTAGTCGAGGAAGCCGGGGTTCTGCAGGCGCCCGTCCTTGCCGTAGATATACTCCTCGTTGAGCGCCCAGCCGATGCCTTGCGCGGCACCGCCCTGGTACTGGCCCTCGACATAGGTCGGGTGCACCGCCTTGCCGGCATCCTGCACCACGGTGTAGCGGATCACCCTGGTGGCGCCGGTGTCGGGATCGACCTCGATGTCGCAGATATGGGTGGCGAAGGACACGCCGGCGCCGTCGGCGACCAGCTCGCTGTGGCCGGCGATCGGTCCGCCGGTCTTGCCGGAATCGGCGGCGATCTCCTTCAGCGACAGTTTGCCGAGATTGCCGTGCTTCTCGCCCTTGGCGACCGCGTGGCCCTGTTCCCAGGCGACGTCATCGACCGAGATGTCCCACATCTGCGCGGCGCGCTCACGCAGGATCTTGATCGCGTTGCGGGCGGCCGAGATCGTCGCCATGGAGGAGGAGAAGGTGCCGCGGCTGCCGTCGGTCATGTCGTTGTAACCGAGGGAGGACGTGTCGGCGACGATCGCCTTGACTTGCGAATAGTCGATGCCGAGCTCCTCCGCCGCCACCAGTGACAACGAGGCCCGTGAACCACCGACGTCGACCGTGCCGACGGCCAGCGAGACCGAGCCGTCCATGCCGATGTTCAGGTCGGTGCAGGTCTGGCCGCCGAAGTTGAACCAGAAGCCGCAGGCCATGCCCCTGCCCTGGTTCTTCGCCAACGGCGCCTTCATGTGCGGATGGTTCTTCGCCGCCTCCAGTGTCGGGCCGATGCCGATCGGGCCGTAGACCGGGCCGTAGGAGGAGCGTGTGCCTTCGTGAGCCGCATTCTTGATGCGGAAGTCGACCGGGTCGATGCCGATCTCCTTGGCCAGCTCATCGACGGCGCTTTCCACCGCGAAGGCCGCCATGGGTGCCGAGGGCGCGCGATAGGCGGCGGTCTTCGGCCGGTTGACCAGTACTTCGTAGCCGACGGTCTTGACGTTCTCAAGCTTGTAGCAGGCGAAGGCGGTCATGGCGCCGATCTCGGCCCACGTCCCGGCATAGGGGCCGCTCGTGTAGCGCAGCGTCGCTTCGGCGGCGGTGATGGTGCCGTCCTTGCGGGCGCCGATCTTGACGTCGATCGAGGTGGCGCTGGTCGGGCCCGAGGCGCGGAACACCTCGTCGCGGGTCATCACCAGCTTCACCGGCCGTCCGGCCTTGCGCGACAGCGCCAGCGCCACCGGTTCGGCCCAGACATGGGTCTTGCCGCCGAAGCCGCCGCCGATCTCGGAGGAGGTGACGCGCAGCTTCGAGGCTTCGATGCCAAGCAGTTGCGCGCAGTGCTGGCGGTAGACGAAGTGGCCCTGCGTGCAGACCCACAGCTCGGCTGTGCCGTCGGTGCTGACGCTCGCCACGCAGGCATGCGGCTCGATATAGCCCTGGTGCGTCTGCTCGGTCTTGAACGAGCGCTCGACGATGAAGTCGGCCTGGCCGAAACCCTGATGGACGTCGCCATGGCCAAACTGGCTGCGCTTGGTGACGTTGGACGGCTTTGCCGGCTTTTCCTCGAGGCCCTCGGTGAAGGTGGCGTCGTTGACGAGCGGTGCGGTGTGCTTCATCGCCTCGTCGACATCGGTCACATGCGGCAACACCTCGTAGTCGACCTCGATCAGCTTCAGCGCCTGCCTGGCGGTGCGGGCATCGACGGCGGCGACCGCGGCCACCGCATGGCCGTCATAGAGCGACTTGGTGCGCGCCATGCAATTGTCGAGGATGTCGTACATAGCGGTATCGCCATCGGTAAGGTCTGGCAGGTCGGCCGCGGTGACCACCGCCTTCACGCCGGCGAGTTTTTCGGCCTTCGAGGTGTCGATCTTCCTGATGATCGCATGGGCGTGTGGGCTGCGCAGCACGCGCCCGACGAGCTGGCCGGCCATGTTGAAGTCGGCGCCATAGCGGGCGCGGCCGGTCACCTTGTCGACGCCGTCGGGGCGAATAGGGCGCGTGCCGACGGAAGAGAAATTGCGTCCCGAGTAGCGCGGATCGAAATTCATCTCAGGCTCCCTTCATCACGTTCGCCGCGTCCTGGACGGCGCGCACGATCTTGTCATAGCCGGTGCAGCGGCAGAGGTTTCCGGCGAGGCCGAAGCGGATTTCCTCCTCGGTCGGGTCGGGGTTCTTTGCCAAAAGGTCCTTCGCCGCGATCAAAAAACCCGGCGTGCAGATTCCGCACTGAAGCGCGGCGTGCTCGAGGAATTTCTGCTGCAGCGGATGCAGTTTCTCGCCATGCGCCATGCCCTCGACGGTCTCGACGCGCCGGCCTTCAGCCTCGGCGCCAAGCACCAGGCAGGAGCAGACCAGCCGGTCGTCGAGGATGATGCTGCAGGCGCCGCAGTCGCCGGTGCCGCAGCCTTCCTTGGCGCCGGTCAGCCCGAGCCGGTCGCGCAGCACGTCGAGCAGGGTCTCGTCCGGCTGGCAAAGATATTCGACGTGATCGCCGTTGATTGTCGTTGAGACTGCTACACCGGCCATCACTTGCCTCCTGCGCGCTGATAGGCGGTCGTGGCGGCTCTCCTGGCCAGCACACCCGCAACTTTCCGTCTGAACTCGATGGTGCCCCGCTTGTCGTCGATGGGACGGCAGGCGCCGGAGCAGACCTTGGCCAGCCGCTCGAGCGCTGCTTCGTCGAGCGTCCTGCCGATGAGGGCCTCGGCGGCCTCGTCCACCAGCAGCACCGTCGGCGCCGCGGCACCCAGCGCCACGCGGGCCGCCTTGACCACGCCCTGCTCGTCGAGCGTCAGGTTCACGCCGGCGCTGACCACGGCGATGTCCATCTCGGTGCGCGGAATGAAGCGCAGATAGGCATCGCCCGAATGCGGCGCACGTTTGTCGAGCAGGATCGCCTCGATGATCTCGCCCTTGGCGAGCGAGGTCCGGCCCGGACCGGTCGGCACCGCCTCCACGGCAATCGTGCGCTTGCCCGAAGATCCGGCAACGACTGCCCTGGCGCCGGCGGCTACCAGCGCCGGCACGCTGTCGGCGGCCGGCGAGGCATTGCAGAGATTGCCGACGATGGTGCAGCGTCCCTGCACCTGCTTGGAGCCGATCAGCTTCGCCGCCTCGACGACGCCCGGCCACGCCTTCTTCAAGGAAGCGCTCTCGCCCAGCACGGCGCAGGGGACGGCGGCTCCGATGCTGAAGCCTTCTGCGGTTTCGCGGATCTCGCTCAGGCCCTCAATGGCCTTGATGTCGACGATCAGGTCGGGTTCGATGAAGCCGCCCTTCATCCTCACCAGCAGGTCGCTGCCTCCGGCGAGGATGGCGGCCGTGCCGGCCGACCCGGCCAATTGGCCAACGGCATCTTCGATTGAATGCGGACGTATGTAGCGCATCGTCTCCTCATGGTTATCGCAATCTTGTCGACCGTTATAAAGGGTCTCCTCATAATGGCCATCCTCTTCCGCATCGGTGGCGATTGGGCCAAGGCGAGGCAAAATGCAGTCCCACCGGCGCACGCCGGTTCGGCTGACCGTCGGCCGCCCGGAATTGCGTCAAACAAAGGGTAAGCGGCTCGGCGTTGCCGCGAAACGATGAACCGCCGCAGGGGCTTGACCCGACGATCGCTCGCGTGAAACCTCTCCGGTCAAGGGAGAAGTTTCCATGCGACATCTTTTGGTTGTCCTCACCGCCTTGATCCTCGCGACAGCAGCGCAGGCGAGTACGATTTACTACGGCGCCAGGGTGGGAATGGAACTTACCATCGTGAAAAAGACGGGCATCGGCTCCACGCACGCCAGCATCCTGGCTAAACACGACAGGCAGAAGGCGGGCGTCTACTGCCGCGAATATGGCCACGATTTCTCCAAGGATTGCATCGACGCGGAAATGAAGTCGCCTCTGCACTTCGAGATCACCGCCAACTGCAAGACCGGCAAGTTCACCACCTTCTATGGCGCCAGCATGCTGTTCCAGGGCCGCAACAAGGGCACCGATGTGACGACGGACTATCTGATCACATCGATTGATGACAATGTGGTGCTCGATGGCTCCGGCGCTTCCGGCTACGACTATACGCTGGAGCAGTTCAAGGCGCTGTGCCCCAACCGCGTGAAGTAGGGCCGGTGGCCTGGCCCGCCCGAGCCCGGAACCTGGACCGTGGCGGGCACGGCCATTTGTGGCTAGCAAGTCGTCATCGGAGGCCAAGAAGCATGACCCTGACCAATCAGGATATTGTCGAGCTGACCGCGTGGCGGCGCAAGCTGCACCGGCAGCCGGAGATTTCGAATGAGGAGGAGAAAACGGCAACGGAAGTCGTCTCCTTCCTCGCCGACACGGGGCCGGACAAGGTGCTGACCGGACTGGGCGGACACGGCGTTGCGGCGGTCTACGACAGCGGCCGAGCCGGCCCGACCGTACTGTTCCGCTCGGAACTCGACGCGTTGCCGATCGAGGAACTCTCCGGCGTGCCGCATGCCTCGCAGGTGCCGGGCAAGTCGCATATGTGCGGCCATGACGGGCACACCGCGATCCTGGCCGCGCTCGGCCGTCAACTCGGGCGTGAGCGGCCGGCTAGCGGCCGCGTCGTGCTGATGTTCCAGCCGGCGGAAGAAACCGGCAATGGCGCGGCCGGCGTCGTCGCCGATCCGCGCTTCAGCGAGATCACCCCGGATTTCGCCTTCTCGCTGCACAATCTGCCCGGCGTGCCGTTCGGCGAGGTACGGCTGAAGAGCGGTGTGGTCAACTGCGCCTCGCGCGGCATGCGCATCGTGCTGGAGGGCAAGACCGCGCATTCGTCGATGCCCGAGACCGGCATCTCGCCGATGCTGGCGATCAGTGAGCTGATGCCGGCGCTGCCGGCGCTCGGGCGCGGCAGCTTCGCCGACGACGACTTCTCAATGGTGACCGTCACCCATGCCGAGATGGGCGAAGCCGTGTTCGGCATCGCGCCCGCCCATGCTGAGGTCTGGGCGACGCTGCGCACCCGGCGCGACGAGCGCATGGCGGATCTCTGCGCCGCCGCTCAAGCGCTGGCCGCGGAAATCGCCGGCCGGCATCGCCTGGCCTTAAGCTCCGACTACCACGAGATCTTCGTCGCCAGCATCAACGCACCCGACGCGGTGGCGCATCTGCGCCGCGCGCTCGACGAAGAAAGCGTCGTCCACGGCGAGGAAGCCCTGCCGATGCGCGCCTCGGAGGATTTCGGCCTGTTCGGCCACAGCGCCAAGTCGGCGATGTTCTTCCTCGGCGCCTGCGAGCGCTATCCGGCGCTCCACAATCCGGACTACGATTTTCCGGACGACCTGATCCCGATCGGGTCGAGGATATTCATGCGCACGGCGCGCAACTTGCTGGGGTGAGGGTTGGCTGGCGGGCGCGAGTCAACGCCAAGCGAAAGTCATTGGCCAAGCGAAGGTCATTGCGAACCCCAAAGATGGCTGTCGCTATCTGACCTTGATGACCACCTTGCCCTTGGCGCGTCCCGTTTCGACGTAGGCCAGGGCCTCGTTGGTCGCTTCGAAGGGAAAGACCCGATCGACAACCGGGCGGATCGCGCCGGACTCGATGAGGGCGGTGATCTTGCCCAACTGGTCGCCCTGCGCCCACATGAACAGGAACGAAAAGCTGACGCCACGGCGCCTGGCTTTGGACCGAATGGCGCGGCTAAGAAGGCGCAGGAGCGTCCTCAGCACCAGGTTCAACCCCTTTTCCCTGGCGAATTCGGGATCCGGCGGGCCGGAGATCGAGATGAGCTTGCCGCCGGGTTTGAGCACAGTGAGCGACTTTTCGAGTGTTTGGGCGTCCTGGCTGTTCACGACGATATCGTAGCCCGACAGGATTTTTTCGAAGTCGTCTTTCCGGTAGTCGACGACGACATCGGCGCCGAGGCCCTTGACCAGAGCAGCGCTTGTTGCGCTCGCCGTCGTCGCAACGGTCGCGCCGAGATGCTTTGCCAGCTGGATCGCGAATATGCCGACGCCGCCGGAGCCGGCCTGGATGAAGACCTTCTGTCCTTTGCTCAGCTTTGCCCTTTCAACGAGCACCTGCCAGGCGGTCAGACCGACCAGGGGGATCGAGGCCGCCTCCTCCATGCTGAGATTGCTGGGCTTCAGGGCGACGTCGGCTTCATCGATGGCGATGAACTCGGCGAATGCCCCGATCCGGCCATCGCGCGGCCGCGCATAGACCTCGTCGCCGGGTTTGAACCTGCGAACTTTCGATCCCACGCGGATGACCTTGCCGGCCACGTCGTGGCCGAGGATGAAGGGCCGGCTATAGGGCAGGATGAGCTTGAACTCTCCGGTCCTGACCTTGGAATCGAGAAGGTTCACCGCCGCCGCATGGATCTCGACCAGGACATCGCTGACCCCGAGCTTCGGCTCCGGCATCTCGGCCAGCCGCAGGATGGCCTTCTTGTTATACTTGTCGACAACGAATGCCTTCATGGCAGTAACTTCCTGAAAGTGGTTTTGGTGTGCCGCACGGTGAGAATCCCCCTGCCCTGCGCCTGTTCAGACCGGCAAGCGGAACTGCTTGCGCAAGCTCTTGTCGAACATCTCGGCGGGGACAAAGCGGCGCAGCATGTTGACCTGCCGCGCGGCCTTGCCGGCGGTGTAGCGCCGCCGCGGACGGGCATCGGTCGCGGCCTTGACGACCACATCCGCCACCACTTCCGGCCGGTCGGCCTTCGGCATCACATCGCGAAGCAGGGCGTCGACTCCGGCGCGCGCCCGATCATATTCCTGCAACGGGGAATCCGGCTCGATCCCGTTCTGGTCGAAGACGGTGCGCACGAATGCCGGCTCGATGACGGAGACGCGAATGTTGAAGGCACGAACCTCGTGATCGAGCGATTCCGAATAGCCCTCGATCGCGTGCTTGGCCGCCGAATAGTGGGCCGAATACGGCGCCGGCACGAGACCCAATATCGAGCCGATGTTGATGATGCGCCCTTCGCCATGCCGCCGCATCGACGGCAATACCGCGTTGGTCATGCGCACGGCGCCAAACAGATTGACGTCGAACAGTGCCTGTACCTGCGCGATCGAGAATTCCTCGGCGCCGCCAATCATGCCGACGCCGGCATTGTTGACCAGCACATCGATCCGGCCGGTACGCGAGAGCACCGTCGAGACGAGTGCGGTGATGGCCTCGCCATCGGTTACGTCGCAGGCCAGCATGGTTACCCCGTCCGGGCCGTTGCCGGCCGCGCGGCGGCTTGTCCCGAAGACGGTAAATCCCGCCCGCGCCAAGGCCTGGGCGCTGGCGCGGCCGATGCCCGAGGAGGCTCCGGTCACAACAGCGGTCTTTCCGGAATTCGCATTCATGTCATGCTCCAAAATCGCCAAGGCCGGTCTTTCCGGCCAATTAAATTACGCCTATAATATAATATTATGACCATAATGCAATAGCGGAAAGGACGTACAGCCATGCGCTATGAAAAGGGCCGCAAGGACGCCTCACGCGGCCGGATCATGGAAGTCGCCGCCGAACGCTTTAGAAGCGACGGCATCGCTGCGTCCGGACTGGCGACCATCATGAGCGACGCCGGGCTTACGAACGGGGCCTTCTACCCGCACTTTCAATCGAAGGCGGAGCTTGTCCGCGAAAGCGTGGCCGCGGCGCTGGATGCCCAGTCGCGGCAAATTCAGGAATTGTTGGCTTCGGGCGGCCCGGAAAAGGCCATAGAAGCGTATCTGTCGGCCGAGCATCGGGACAATCCGGAAAAGGGCTGCGCCTCCGCGGCGCTGTTGCCCGAGATCGCGCGCCAGCCGCCGGAAACGCGCGAGGTCTATACCGAGCGCTTCCTGTCACAGGTGCTGAAAGTTGCCGCAGCGCTGCCGCAGGGCAAGGATCCGGAAGGCGTGGCGCTGGGTGTGTTCGCGACGCTCATCGGCGCGCTGCAACTGGCCCGCGCCGTACAGGGGACGGACCTGTCGGATCGCATCCTTGCCGCGGGCGCGGATGCGGCGCGGACGCTGATCCAGCAGCGTTAGACCGCCGTCAGCCGAGCGCGATCCATGCCGTCTTAAGGTCGGTGTATTTGTCGATGGCGTGCAGCGACTTGTCGCGACCGAAGCCGGACTGCTTGACGCCGCCGAGCGGCACGGTGATGTCGGCGCCGCCATAGGTGTTGACGTGGACGACGCCGGCATTGATGGCGCGCACCATGCGGTGCGCCGTCGACAGGTTCGAGGTCCACACGGCGGAGGCCAGGCCGTAGACGGTCGCATTGGCGAGGCTCACAGCTTCCTCCTCGGTATCGAAGCGCATGACGCCGAGCACGGGGCCGAACACCTCCTCGCGAGCGAGCTGCATCTTTTCGGTCACGTTCTCGAAGATGGTCGGCGCCATATAGCTGCCGCCGGTCTCGGTCAGGATGCGCTCACCGCCGGTGACGAGGCGGGCGCCCTCCTCCGCCGCCTTGGCGACGAAGTTGAGATTCTTGGTCAACTGCTCGGCGCTCGACACCGCGCCGATATCGCTGCCGAGATCGAGCGGATCGCCGACTTTCAGCTTCGTGGTCGCCTTGAGGAGCTCGTCCATGAAGCGGTCGTAGATCGACGCCTGGACGAGCAGGCGGGAACCGGCGACGCAGACCTGCCCGGAATTGCGGAAGATGCCATTGGCCGACACGACGGCCGCTTGGCTGAGGTCCGGCGCGTCGGCAAAGACGATGTTGGGCGACTTGCCGCCGAGCTCGAGGAAGACGCGCTTCAAATTGGAGCGCGCCGAATAGTCGAGCAGGCGGCGGCCGACCGGACCGGAACCGGTGAAGGCAATGGCGTCAACATCCATGTGCAGGCCGAGCGCCTCGCCGGCCACCGCGCCGCGGCCGGTGACGACGTTGAAAACGCCTTCCGGCAACCCGGCCTCGGCAGCAAGCTCGGCCAGCCGCAGCAGGGTCAGCGAGGCGATTTCCGGCGGCTTGACGACGATCGAGTTGCCGGCGGCGAGCGCCGGCGCGATCTTCCAGGCGCCAATCATCAGCGGGAAATTCCACGGCACGATGACGCCTACGACGCCGAGCGGTTCCTTGTGGATCAGGCCCAGCACATTGTCGGCAGTCGGCGCGATCTCGCCATAGATCTTGTCGATCGCCTCGGCGTAGTAGCGGATGGTGCCGGCCGCCGACACCGGCTCGGCCTTGTAGGCCATGCCGATCTCGGTGCCGTTGTCGCGCACGCCGAGCACGGCGAGTTCGTCGGCGTGCCTCTCGACCAGTTCGGCGAGCTTCGTCAGCACCTTCTTGCGAAAGGCGGGAGCCGCGCGCGACCAGGAACCTTTCTCGAAGGCCTTGCGGGCAGCGAGCACCGCGCGATCCACATCGGCGGCATTGCCGTCGGCGATGCTGGCGAATGGGCGTCCGTCGATCGGCGAGATCACCGGCAAGGTGGCGCCAGTCGCGCCCGCCGTCTGGACGCCATCGATGAACAGGTTGCGCGCGCCGACCTCGGTCTTGCGCAGCGTGTCGATGGTGCTCTGGCTGATCATTGGGCAGCGCCTCCGAAGGCAACATTGAGGGTGGTAGGCGCGCGGAACTCCCAGCCGCGGAACACCGGTTGCTTCCCGGGCACCAGTTTCAGGTCGGGGAAGCGCTCGAGCAACAACCGTACCGCCAGGCACATCTGCTCGCGCGCGAAAAAGCGGCCGGAACAGAAATGATGGCCGAAGCCGAAGGCGGCGTGGTTGCCTTCGTCGCGATGGATGTCGAAACGATCGGGATCGGTGAAGCGGCTTTCGTCGCGGCTGGCCGAGGAGACGAGTGCAGCGACCGGCGCGCCGGCGGGGATCACGGTTCCGCCGATCTCCACCGCGCGCATCGTCTGGCGTGTCTGGGTGCCGATCGGCGCCACCCAGCGCAGGCCCTCGTCGACCGCCCTCGGCACGAACGTCTCGGGGTCGTCGAGCACCTGCCGCAGCTGTTCGGGATGGGCGAGCAGGCCGGCAAGGATCGAGCCGGCGCCATGGCCGGGCTCCTGCATGCCGCCGAGCAGGATGATCTTGATGCTCGGCATCAGGAAATCGATCGCACGGGTTTTCCCCTCCGTCATGCCGTCATGCAGCATGTGCGAAAGCGCCGAGTCGTCGGGCTCGCGGGCGAGCCGCTCAAGCGTCGGCAGGATGGCGGCGCCGACCTCGGCGCTGATCGCATCGGCGACCTCCTGCCGCTTCGGGTCGTTCTCGAAATTGATGGCGCCCTGGGCGAGGCCATAGAACCAGCGCCGCAGGGTCGGCATGTCGATGTCGTCGAGGCCGAGCGAGCGCGCCAGGCTGAGTGTCGACACCGGCTCGAAATAGTCTGCCATCAGTTCCGCCGTGCCCTGTTCGGCGATCTGGTCGAGAAAGGGCCCGGCGATCGAGCGCACGAGGTCGCCGGCATAGGAGGCGACGGTGCGCGGCCGATATTTTGGATCGACGCCCTGGCGAAGGTCTTTGTGCGTCTCGCCGTCGGTGGTCAGGATGGTCGGCTTGCCGAAGGAGCGTTCGACCGGCGACGTGCCGACCACCGCCGAGAAGATGTCGGGCGACTTGGCGACGGTCTCGACATCCTTCCAGCGGGTGACGAACCAGAGGTTGACCGCCGGCACATAGGCGACCGGGGCGCTGCGCCTGAGCTCGGCATAGATCGGGTAAGGATCGGCTTCCAGCGCCTCGACGGTGATCTCGTCGGCAAAGCTCAATGCCGTCACTCCCTCTGCGATGGAAGGGGCGGCGTCAGCCGCCGCCCCTGACTTCTTTCAGTCCTTCAAAGGCACTCCGAGATTTTCGAAGGCGACTGGATCGCGGCCCTTCAATGCACTCGCCAGCAACAGGCCGACCACGGCGGCGATCAGCACCAGGGACGGCAGGAACACGCCGAGGAAGCCGCCAGCGCCCGACAGGCTGCCGAAATTGATGACGATCAGGTAGATGATGATGACGAAGGCGATGAAGGTCAGCCCCGGCAGCACGGTGGTCTTCAGCGCGTTTTCCTGGGCGGACGGATTGGCGCGGAAGTACATCACCACGGCCAGCGAGGCCACGGCCATCATCACGATGACGCCGAGCGTCGCGACATTGGTCAGCCACGAAAACAGCGCCAGCACCGGGTCGAGCCCGAGCACGGCGAAGAGCCCGACGACAACAGCGGCAAGCACGGTCTGGATGACCGAGGCGACATGCGGGCTCTGGTGCGCCGAATGGGTCACGCCGATGGTCTGTGGCAGCAGCTTCTCACGGCCCGCAACATAGATGTAGCGGGCGACCGCGTTGTGGAAGGCCAGCACGCCAGCGAACAGGCTCGACACGAACAAGATGCTCATGGCGTGGGTGAGCGGCGTGCCGGCATAGCGATCGGACAGGCCGAACAGGAAGGTGGTCGGATCCTGCAGGCCCTGCAAGGCTGGCAGCAGCTTGTCGACACCGGCGCCGACCGCCATCAGCCAGGCGGTGACCATGTAGAACAGGCCGATCAGGATGACGGAGAAATAGGTGGCGCGCGGAATGGTGACCTTGGGGTCGCGCGCCTCCTCGGCATAGATGGTGGTCGCCTCGAAGCCGATGAAGGCGGCGAAGCAGAACAGGATGGCGATCGCCGGCGCGCCGCTCGTGATCTGGCTCCAGCTGAACGGTGCCGCCGACAGGCCGCTGTCGCCGCCGGTCCTGAGGATCGTCAGGTCGAGGATCAGCACCACGACATATTCGGCAAGCACGAGCACGGTCAGGATCTTGGCCGACAGGTCGACCTGGCGGTAACCGAGCACGGCGACTATGGCGATGGCGATGAAGCTCCACACCCACCAGGGCAAAGCGATGCCCCAACCGGCGAACAGGCCGGCGGTCGCGGCGCCAAGCAAGCCCATGACACCGATCTGCATGGCGTTGTAGGACAGGATGGCAATCAGCGCCGTCGCGCCGCCGGCGAGGCCGCCGAGCCCGCGCGCCGCGTAGGCATAGAAAGCTCCCGCATTGCCGACGTGACGCGACATGGCGACGTAGCCC
>NZ_RZOT01000869.1:0-1254 GCF_003999085.1 Mesorhizobium sp. M4A.F.Ca.ET.090.04.2.1 | reverse complement strand
GCCCAATGATAGTGCGGCCGGCATTCTTGAACAGCGCCCAGGAGCCGGTGGTGAAATCCTGCAGCCTGGTGCCGACGGCGAGCACGACATCGGCCTCTTCCGCCAGCCGGTTGGCGGCGGAGGTGCCGGTGACGCCGACCGCGGCCATGTTGAGCGGATGATCATCAGACAGCGAGGATTTGCCGCCTTGCGTCTCGCAGACCGGGATGCCGGCGCCCTGCACCAGCTTGGCCAGTTCGCCCGAGGCCTGCGAATAGAGGACGCCGCCGCCGGCAATCACCAACGGCTTCTTCGCGCTCTTCAGCGCCGCGACGGCGGCGGCCAGTTCGTTGCGGTCCGGACGAACCCGGCGCGGCGTCCAGAGGCGCTCGGCAAACAGGCTTTCGGGATAATCGTAGGCCTCGGCCTGCACGTCCTGGCAAAGTGAGAGCGTCACCGGGCCGCATTCGGCCGGGTCAGTCAGCACCTGCATGGCGCGGTTGAGCGCCGGGATGATCTGCTCCGGTCGCGTGATGCGGTCGAAATAGCGCGACACGGCGCGGAAGCAGTCGTTGACGCTCGCCGTGCCGTCGGAAAAATCCTCGGCCTGCTGCAGCACCGGATCGGGCAAGCGGTTGGCGAAGACATCACCCGGCAAAAACAGGACAGGCAACCGGTTTACGTGTGCCAGGGCTGCCGCCGTCACCATGTTCAGCGCACCGGGACCGATCGAGCTGGTCGCGGCCATGAAGCGGCGGCGGAAATTGGCCTTGGCATAGGCGATCGCCGCATGCGCCATCGCCTGCTCGTTGTGGGCACGGAAGGTCGGCAATCCGTCGCGCACCTGGTAGAGCGCCTCGCCGATCCCGGCGACGTTGCCATGACCGAAGATCGCCCAGACGCCGCCGAAGATCGGTACTTTCTGGCCGTCGATCTCGGTCATCTGGCGCGACAGGAAGCGGGTCACGGCCTGCGCCATCGTCAGGCGAACGGTCTTCGTCATTTGTCGTTTCCTCCGGCTTTCGTTAGCGCCGTTTTCTCATGCTGCCTTGCGGCCGCGCGCGGCAAGCCACGCCTCGGTCAACTGTTCGAAGCGAGCAGCCATGTCGGCCACCGCCTCCTCATCCGACATCTTGCCGGCCAGCCATTGTTCGGCGGCGTTGATGAAGATGGTGCGACCGACGGCAAAGCCCTTGACGATCGGTGCCTTGGCGGTAGCGGCAAACGCCGCGACCAGCTCGTCCTGCGGCGCCTCCAGCCCGAGCAGCACGACAC
>NZ_RZOT01000868.1:0-1259 GCF_003999085.1 Mesorhizobium sp. M4A.F.Ca.ET.090.04.2.1 | reverse complement strand
GGTCTCTACACCGTGCTGCTGCGCCGTTCCAAATTCGGCCTCGAGCTGCTACCGCTGGTGGTTCTGCTGCTTGGCGCCGGCGCGCTGGTCGCCCTGCCCTTCCATCTGTGGGAACTGTTCAACGACGAACGCTCGGCAATGACCATCAACGGCCTGCTCGCGCTCGCCTATCTGGCGGGTCCGGGCGGCGCGCTGATGTACTATCTCTACAACCGAAGCGTGGAGACGCTCGGCGCCAGCCGCGCGAGCATGCTGCTCTACCTGCAGACGGTGTTCGTCGCGATACTGGCCTATCTGCTGCTCGGCGAGAACCTGCATGACTACGACCTGGTTGGTGCTGCCTTCATCGTGGCCGGCATCGTGCTCGCCACGGTGGTCAAGCCCATCCCGGGAAAAGCATGAAGCCGTCCGCAATTGCGCTTCGATAAGCTTAGGCTCCTGGCCCCTTCGGGAGCGGGCTGGCTCGGCGAAGCCGAGACGGAGCGGGCGCCGCCATTTGCGACCCTTCGAGCGGCCGGAGATTCCACAATCCCTGCGTCATCGATATGATGCGGCGATGGGGCGCGACATCAATCGAAGGGGAGCATCCGGTGAACGAAAAAGCCAGTCCAAGAACACTCGCGGAGATCGCCAGCTATCACGCCCATATCTACTACGCCGGGCAGCCTGAGCGGCAGCATGCCGAATGGCTGCGGCTTCGCATCGCAGAACGTTTCCGCGTGCGCCTC
The DNA here is from genome assembly GCF_003999085.1 of Mesorhizobium sp. M4A.F.Ca.ET.090.04.2.1. NCBI lineage: Bacteria > Pseudomonadati > Pseudomonadota > Alphaproteobacteria > Hyphomicrobiales > Phyllobacteriaceae > Mesorhizobium > Mesorhizobium sp. M4A.F.Ca.ET.090.04.2.1. Next base: position 531 of record NZ_RZOT01000868.1, on the reverse strand, counting down.
GGCAACTGGCGCGACGAGCCGGTCGGCCCGCATCAGCAGGCGATGTACCAGGTCTCGTTCGCCAACGCGCTCTTCGCTACGCTGGTGCCATGGCTGATGTTGAACCACGGCGGCCTGAGCATTCTCATCCACCCCAACACCACCAACCCCAAGCGCGACCATCTGATCGACCCGATCTGGATCGGCCGGCCGCTGGGTGTGAACGGCGAGGTGCTTGGGGACGAAGATGAGGCGGAGGAGGCACTGGAGGTGAATACGGAGCCGACGCTGGGGGCCTAGGGCGGCGTCAGTCCGACAGAGGGCAGGTCCTGGTTGAACAGGATCGCCGGGCTGGTTGGCTTGGCGCTTAAGCTGGCGACGTCGCATCATCAAGACGCAGCAGGCGCAATCGTAGCACGCTTGGCTACAGCCTTGCAGCTCTTGGCGGAATCGCCGACCCGTTTTGCGCATTTGTCTTGACGCAATTCCGGACGAAAAGCCGCTGCGCTTTCTGGAATTTCTTTAGACTGCTTCGCCGGTCTCAATATACCC
>NZ_RZOT01000867.1:0-1265 GCF_003999085.1 Mesorhizobium sp. M4A.F.Ca.ET.090.04.2.1 | reverse complement strand
CTGATCGATCATGCGCTGCGTGACCACGCGCCAGGGCGACACGCCGACTTCCTTGCCGACGCTGGCCAGAAGCACATCGAGACTGATCGGTTCCACGCTGATGTCCTCCACTTCACCCCCGCCGGCGTTCCGGTCGGACATTCATTCCTTGAACAGGGTCAGCCCATGCTGCACCGACTGGCCGCCGTCGATCGGCAGGATGGCGCCGGTGACATAGCTGCCCGCACGGCTGCACAAATAGAGCGTTGCGCCGGCAATGTCATCCGGCATGCCGATGCGGCCGATCGGAACATGGCCGCCGACATGTTTCGCCTGTTCCTCGGTTCCGGTGGCAAAGGCGGTCATCCGGCTCTGAAAGGGACCGGGGGCGAAGGCGTTGACGGTGATGCGGCGGGCGGCGAACTCGATCGCCAGCGTGCGCGTCAGGTGATGAACCGCGGCCTTGGAGGCGGTGTAGGAATAGGCATCGTCGGCCAGAGGCTGGGTGCCCATCACCGAGCCCAGATTGATCACCCGGGCTGGATCCGCCTCGCTGGCGGCGGCGTCGAGCAACGGCAGCAGTTCACGCGTCAGATGGAAGACACCGGTGACGTTGACGCCGAACACCTTGGCCCAGGCGTGGTAGGGGAACTCTTCCAGCGGCGCCCCCCAGGAGATGCCGGCATTGTTGACCAGAATGTGCAGCTGCTCCGTCCGCGCCTTTACCTCGGCGACGAGCGCGGCGATGCCGGCCTCGCTGGAAATGTCGCCGGCAAAGCCCTCGGCATGCCCCGGGCCGCCGAGGGCGTTGATTTCGCTCGCGACCTTGATGCAGTCCTCCCCCTTGCGGGAGGCGATCATGACACTGGCGCCGGCGCTGACCAGGGCGGTCGCCGCCATGCGGCCGATGCCGGTCGCGGCACCCGTGACCAGCGCGATCTTGCCGGCGACCGAGAACAGCTCGTCCAGATAGCTCATGGCGCTCCCCCGCAATCTCGCCGCAGGCCGAGGCCAGGGGACTCGCCCATGGACTCGCGTTGACAAGGCTAGCCGAAGTACGGTCATCCTTGCCACGGGTAAAGATGCATCCCCGAAAGGACCGGAAGCGATGGCGGACATGAACCTCGGCATGACCGAGCGGCTGAAGCCGATCCACGCGCGCGTCGCGGCGATGGTGCGCGACGAGATCGCGCCGCTCGGCGAGGAATTCCTGGCCGAGATCGGCAAGGGCGGCGACCGCTGGATCTGCACGGGGCGGCAGACCGAAATCCTCGAAGGCCTGAAGA
>NZ_RZOT01000866.1:0-1265 GCF_003999085.1 Mesorhizobium sp. M4A.F.Ca.ET.090.04.2.1 | reverse complement strand
CCTCCTCATTGGTTCTCCTCCCAGTTCGGCCGCGCCGGGCATTCGAAAACTGCCGTGCCGGCTGGTGGTGCGTCAGTCATGCGGCCGCACAGTGGGCGGCTAACGGGCCTGCGCTACCAAGCGCGGCCGAACTGGGAGGAGAACCAATGAGGAGGAGAACCATGAAGACCATGATTGCCGGGCTCGCGCTCGCCGCGAGCATCTTTGCTCTGCCTGCTTTCGCGGCCGACACCGCCAACATCTGGGTGCGCGCCGACGGCTCGAACTTCATGCCGCGCATCGTCGACGCCTTCAACAAGGGCCACGAGAACCAGATCAAGCTCGACATCATCCCCAATGCCGAGATCATCCCGAAATATGGCGCTGCCGCCGCCGGCGGCACCGCGCCCGACGCGCTGTCGCTCGATCTGATCTACACGCCGTCCTTCTCGGCCGCCGGCCAGCTCGAGGACATCACCGACTGGGCGAAGTCGCTGCCCTATTTCGCCAGCCTGTCGCCGGCGCATGTCAAGACCGGCACCTACAAGGGCCGCATCTATGGCCTGCCGTTCTCGGCCGACAGTTCGGTGCTGATCTGGAACAAGAAGCTGTTCAAGCAGGCCGGGCTCGATCCGGAAAAAGGCCCGACCAACTGGGCCGAGATCGAGGCCGACGCCGAGAAGGTCAACGCGCTCGGCGGCGATATCAAGGGCTTCTATTTCTCCGGCAATTGCGGCGGCTGCAACATCTTCACCTTCACGCCGCTGATCTGGGCTTCGGGCGGCGACATCCTCTCCGAGGACGGCACCAAGGCGACGCTGGACAGCCCGCAGCTGCGCGGCGCCATCGACCTCTACCGCTCGATGGTCAAGAAGGACCTGGTGCCATCAGGCGCGCAGACCGACACCGGCGCCAACTTCTTCGCCGCCTTCGCCGCCGGCAATATCGGCATCTCGCCGTCCGGCGCCTTCGCCATCGGCGCGCTCAACACGCAGTATCCGAATGTCGACTATGGCGTCACCTTCCTGCCTGGCAAGGATGGCGGTTGGTCGTCCTTCGCCGGCGGCGACAATTTCGTCGTCACCAAGGGCACCAAGAAGCTCGCCGTGGTGAAGGAGTTTCTGGACTTCGCCTATTCGCTCGAAGGCCAGACGCTGCTCGCCAAATACGGCAGCCTGCCGGTGCGTGGCGACATCGCCAAGGAGGCGCTGAAGGACCTCGATCCGCGCTACCAGATCGCCGCCGAGGCGATGGCCAAGGGCCGCACGCCCTACACGGTGGTGTTC
>NZ_RZOT01000865.1:0-1267 GCF_003999085.1 Mesorhizobium sp. M4A.F.Ca.ET.090.04.2.1 | reverse complement strand
CGCCACGCGCTGCTTCTCGCCGCCGGAGAGCTTCAGCCCGCGCTCGCCGACCATCGAGCGGTAGCCCTCGGGCAGTTTCTGAATGAAGGGGCCGATCTGGGCGAGCTCGGCTGCCTTGCGCACCTCCTCCTCGCTGGCCCCGACGCGGCCATAGCGGATGTTGTAGGCGATGGTGTCGTTGAACAGCACGGTGTCCTGCGGCACCATGCCGAGCACCGCGCGCAGGCTCTCCTGGGTGACGTCCCTGATGTCCTGGCCGTCGATCAGCACCTGTCCGGACTGGACGTCGTAGAAACGAAACAGCAGCCTGGAGACGGTCGACTTGCCGGCCCCGGATGGGCCGACGATGGCGACCGTCTTACCCGCCGGCACCTCGAAGGAGACGCCCTTCAGGATCTTGCGGTTCGGATCGTAGGAGAAATGCACGTCGCGGAATTCGACCTTGCCTGCGCCGACCACCAAAGGCCTGGCGTCCGGCCTGTCGACGATTTCCTGCCGCACGTCGAGCAGGTCGAACATGTGCTCGATGTCGGTCAGCCCCTGGCGGATCTCGCGATAGATGAAGCCGATGAAGTTGAGCGGCACGGAAAGCTGCATCAGCATGGCGTTGATGAAGACGAAGTCGCCGACACTCTGCGTGCCGGCCTGCACTTCCAGCGCCGACATGCACATGACGATGACGGTGCCGAGGCCGAAGATGACGCCCTGGCCGAAGTTCAGCCAGCCGAGCGAGGTCCAGGTGCGGGTGGCGGCGGTCTCATAGCGCGCCATCGAGCGATCGAAGCGCTCGGCCTCCATGGCCTCATTGGTGAAATACTTGACTGTCTCGAAGTTGAGCAGCGAGTCGATCGCCTTGGTGTTGGCGTCAGTGTCGCTGTCGTTCATGTCGCGACGGATCGAGATCCGCCAGTCGCTCGCCTTGACCGTGAACCAGACATAGATCCAGACGGTGACAGCGACAACGGCCACGTATTTCCAGCCGTAGGTGAAGGCGAAGATGCCGGCGGTGAGCGCGAATTCGAGGATGGTCGGCGCCGTGTTCAGCATGATGAAGCGCACGATCGTCTCGATGCCTTTGGTGCCACGCTCGATGATGCGCGACAGGCCGCCGGTGCGGCGCTCGAGATGGAAGCGCAGCGACAGCTGGTGCATGTGGACGAAGGTGCGGAAGGCGAGTTGGCGCACCGCATATTGCCCGACACGGGCAAACAGCGCGTCGCGCAGCTGGTTGAAGCCGAGCTGCACGAGGCGGAGCACATTGTAGGCG
>NZ_RZOT01000864.1:0-1271 GCF_003999085.1 Mesorhizobium sp. M4A.F.Ca.ET.090.04.2.1 | reverse complement strand
GTCTTGCCCGGCAGCCATTCCAGCGTGCCGTGCGCGCCGACATGGATGAGGGCGTGGACCCCGAGCGATTTTTGCAGCCAGAGGCCGAAGGCGATCAGGTCGTGGCGCGGGGGCAAAGTGGGGTCATGGTAGTCGGCGCGGCGGTCGACTGAGCGGCCACGATCGGGGGCGAGTGCCACGGTGAGGTTACCGAAGGTTGCGGCGCGGAAGGGGAAGTGCTGTCTGCATGATGAAGGTTGGCGTTCTGTCGCGCCCCCCTCTGCCCTGCCGGACATCTCCCCCACTTGGGGGGAGATCATGCCGTCACCGCCACCTTCGCTAATCGCCGCCGTTGCAAGAGGAGAGCCGATGCCAGAACTGCCAATTTCCCCCTTAGTGGGGGAGATGTCCGGCAGGACAGAGGGGGGCGCCTCGCGCGAACCTGTCTCGTCTGATTTTCCCCAGGCAGCTTCGACGGCAGTCATTGCCTCAGTGGGCAACTCTTTCGACAAGTCTAGATAGTTCGTCAGCCCTAGCCCGCCACCACCCACCTCCAGCGCATCCAGCAACGCGCGCGGCGATTGCGGAATCGCGTCAACCGCATAGCCCTGTTCCTTCAGGTCGTGCAGCATCGCGAGCACGCTCGACGGCACGTCGAGGCCGACGGCATAGCCGGTACGGCCGGGCGCGCTCGGATAATCCGGTATCAGGATCGCCAGCTTGCGCTCGGCCCGCTCGGTCCGCCGCAAGCGAATGAACGCCGCGATGCGCTTGGCGACCTGCGCGACGCGATCGATCTCCGGCCGGTTGGCGAAGGCGCGGAAAGCTAGCGCCGGGTCGGTTTCGCTCTCGCCCTTGAACGAAATCGCGCCGGCCAGGATGCGGCCGTCGAGTTCCGGCAGCACGACATGCATGGCAAGGTCGGCGGGAGCCAGGCCGCGCTGGTTTTTCTCCCAGACCTGGCGGCGCGTGGTCGCGACGATGACCTGGAAGACCGGCACGCCGGCACGGTCGAACAGCGTCTCCGCGCCGGGCTCGGCGCCGGAGGCGAATGCGGTGGCGGTGACGATGGCGGCCGGGTTCAGTGAGGCGAGGGCGTTCTCGACGAAGGCCAGAGACGCCTGATCCTTGAGACTCGAAACGAAGATCGGCACCGGCGCGATGCCTTGCGCGTGCAGTGCGTCGACCAGCGCATCGATCGGCGCGACATCGGCGGCGAGCAGCATCGAGCGGTAGAAGAGGATGGGGACGATGGGAGCGCCGTCTCCCTCCCCCTCGAGGGGAGGGTGGCC
>NZ_RZOT01000863.1:0-1281 GCF_003999085.1 Mesorhizobium sp. M4A.F.Ca.ET.090.04.2.1 | reverse complement strand
AGGCCGGCTTGCCGACTACCTTCTGGCTCGCGCGCCGGCGGAAGACGTCGCTGCCTATGAGGTCGCCGACCTCGAGCGCGCCGCCGACCTCACCGGCCGCGCCATCGCCAGGCACAAGAAGGGCGACTCGATCGTCGCCATCGACACCGAGTCCGGCGTGGCGCGCCAGGGCCGGCCGGTGACGGTGATCACCGTCGTCAACGACAACATGCCGTTCCTGTTCGATTCCATCCTCGGTGAGATCACCGAGACCGCCGGCGAGCCGTTGCTGGTCACCCATCCCGTCGTCGCCGTCAGGCACGGCAAGGGCGGCGTGGAGGAGATCCTCGGCGATGGCGGATACGCCAAGGACGACGGCAGCCACGACCGGCTGAGCGTCGTGCATGTCCACATCGGGCGCCTTTCCGCCGAACTGGCCGACGCGCTGGCCGGGCATTTGAAGAAGCTGCTGGTCCAGGTGCGCGCCGCCGTCACCGACTGGAAGCCGATGCTTGCCCGCCTCGACCAGGCGATCTCGGAATTCCGCTACGCGCCGGTGCCGCTCGACAAGGCGCATGTCACCGAGGCGATTGCCTTCCTCGAATGGCTGCGCGACGACAATTTCACCTTCCTCGGCATGCGCGAGTTCAAATACACCGGCGGCGAAAAGAGCGGCACGCTGGAGCGCGCCGACAAGCCAGGGCTCGGCATCCTCTCCGACCCGGATGTTCTGGTGCTGAGGCGTGGTACCGAAGCGGTGACGACGACGCCCGAAATCCGCGCCTTCCTGCATGGGCCGGAGCCACTGATCGTCACCAAGGCCAACGCCAAGTCTGCGGTGCACCGGCGCATCTATCTCGACTACATCGGCGTCAAGACCTACACCGCCAAGGGCACGCTTTCCGGCGAATTGCGCATCGTCGGCCTGTTCACCTCGACCGCCTACACGCGCTCGGTGATGAAGATCCCCTATCTGCGTTCCAAGGCCGAGACCATCATCGCCAAATCCGGCTTCAATCCGAACGACCATTCCGGCAAGGCGCTGATCAACGTGCTGGAAAGCTACCCGCGCGACGAGCTGTTCCAGGTCCCGGTGCCGATCTTGAGGAAGCATGCCGAGGCGATCCTCGGCCTGATCGAGCGGCCGCGCGTCAGGGCACTGGTGCGCGTCGACCAGTTCGACCGTTTCGTCTCGATCCTCGTCTTCGTGCCGCGCGACCGCTACGACAGCGTCGCGCGCGAGAAGATCGGCACCTACCTCAAGACCGTCTTCGCGGGCCGGCTGTCGGCCTACTATCCGGC
>NZ_RZOT01000862.1:0-1294 GCF_003999085.1 Mesorhizobium sp. M4A.F.Ca.ET.090.04.2.1 | reverse complement strand
GGCGCCCAGGCGCCGGACAGGATCTTTTCGCTAATGTCGGACAGGATGCGCTGGTGCAGCGAAACAGCCTCGCCACCTTCCGCTTCCATTGTCTCGATCATGCTCATGTCGCGGTTCGCCTGTTGAACGAGCTAGGCTGCCGACAGCGCGGTCATGACAGCGCGGAACCTCTCGGCGATCGGCTCGCGCCTGGCATGCTGGCCGCCGCTGACCTGCTTCCTGCCGTGCACCCAGACGCTGTCGACGCTGGCGCCGTTGGCGAAGATCCAGGCATCGAGGATGGAGTCTCCCGTCTTGCCGGCGAGCGACGGATGGTTCGGGTCGAGCGACACCAAATCGGCCGGGGCGCCGGCTGCGATCCGCGCCGGGCCGGCGCCGAGCGCGGCGCTGCCGCCGTCGAGCGCGGCATCGAACAAGGCGCGGCCGGCCGAGCCGCCCGCTACCGCCAGCACGTTGCGGGCGCGGTGCGTCAGGCGCTGCGAGTATTCCAGCTGCCTGAGCTCGTCCGGCAGGCCGATTAGCACATTAGAGTCTGAGCCGACGCCGAAGCGGCCGCCATGTTCGACGAACAGCGGCGCGGTGAAGGTGCCGTCGCCGAGATTGGCCTCGGTGATCGGGCAGAGGCCGGCGATCGCGCCACTCCTGGCCATGCGGACCGTCTCGGCCTCGGTCATATGCGTGGCGTGGATCAGGCACCAGCGCCGGTCCACCTTGGCATGGTCAAGAAGGAATTCGACCGGCCGCGCGCCCGACCAGGCGATGCAGTCTTCCACTTCCTTTGTTTGCTCTGCGATATGAATGTGGATCGGGCCGTCCGGCGCCATCGCGGTTACCGCGTCGAGTTCCTCCGGCGTCGCGGCGCGCAGGCTGTGCGGGGCGACGCCGACAACGGCCTGATCGAGCGAGCGAACGCTTTCGCGGCTTTTCTCAAGCAAGCGTCCGAATCGTTGGACATCATTGATGAATCGCCGCTGGGCCTCATTGGGTGCCGCACCCCCGAAGGAGGAATGGGCATAGAAGACGGGCAGCAGCGTCAGCCCAATGCCGGTCTCAGCCGCGGCCGCCGCGATCCGCTCCGCCATCTCGGCGATGTTGCCATAGGGTTTTCCGTCGCGGTCGTGGTGGAGATAGTGGAACTCGCCGACGCGCGAAAATCCCGCTTCCAGCATCTCGACATAAAGCTGTGCCGCCACCGCCTCGACCTGGTCCGGCGTCATCGACAGAGCGAAGCGGTACATCACCTCGCGCCAGCTCCAGAAACTGTCGGTCGAGGGGCCTCGCAGTTCGGCGAGCC
>NZ_RZOT01000861.1:0-1295 GCF_003999085.1 Mesorhizobium sp. M4A.F.Ca.ET.090.04.2.1 | reverse complement strand
GCGTCATCTCGCAAGGCCGAGGCCGGCCGCCGATCCAGCGCGGCTTGGCGTGGACGACGACGCGGTCGCCGACGGCGAAGCTGGTGACGCCCTCGCCGAGCGCGACGATCTCGCCGGCGCCGTCGGCGACGGGAATGAGCGGGAAGCGCGGCCCGGGATAGTTGCCGCTCGCCACCGCGACATCGACGAAGTTGAGGCTCGCCGAACGCTGGCGGATCAGCACCTCGCCGCGCTGTGGTTCGGGGGTAGCAACGACTGCGGCGCGGAAGGCGTCCAGCCTGGGCTGGCTCAGTTCGATGGCTTTCATGGGTTCACTCCGGTGTGATGATTAATCGGTTGAGTGAACCTAGTTGCTGCGCTATTTCTGGATAATCCTTGGCTTTCACATTTAAGTATTGCGCAATATGCAGCAATCCCACGAACCGGCGGCACTTGCCGAAATGGCGGCGTTTGCGGCCGTCGCCGAGGCGCGCTCCTTCACCAGGGCGGCCGTGCGGATCGGCCGCGACCCCACCATCCTGTCGCGGCGCCTGCATTCGCTGGAGGAGCGGCTGGGGGTCAGGCTGCTCTCCCGCACCACGCGCAGTGTGTCGCTGACCGAGGCGGGCGCCGAATTCCTGGTGCGCGTGCGCGCCATCCTCGCCTCGGTCGACGAGGCCGAGGCCGCCGCTTCCGCCCATGCTGGCGGCGGCCCGCGAGGCCTGCTCAGGCTGGCGCTGCCCGGCACGTTCGGGCGCATGTGGATCGGGCCGCTGTTGCCTCAATTCCTCGCCGAATTTCCCGATGTCCGCATCGAGGCCGAATTTTCCAACCGGTTCGCTGACCTCGTCGCCGAGAATTTCGACGTGGCGGTGCGGCTCGGCGCGCTGGAAGATTCGCGCCTGGTGGCACGCAAGGTGGCGACGCGGCGCCGGCTGCTCTGCGCCGCCCCCTCCTATCTCGCCAGAATGGGCAGGCCGGAAACACCGCAGGCGCTGCTCGAACATGTCTGCCTCGGCTTCTCAGGCTTCCAGACCTTTCCGGCCTGGGAGATGACCGACCGCGAGGGCCGGCACGCGCGCGTCGAGGTGTCGGGGCCGCTCGTCACCGACGACGCCGAGGTGCTGGTCGATGCAGCCGTGCAAGGCGTCGGCCTGATGATGAGCACCGACTGGCTGGTCGGCCGCGAGCTCGCCGACGGACGGCTGGTGCCGATCCTGGAGGACTGGACGCTGGCTGACGAGGGCGCGGTCTATGTCGTCATGCCGTCAGCCAAGGGCCAGGCCGCCAAGACCCGCGCCTTCGCCGACTGGATC
>NZ_RZOT01000860.1:0-1296 GCF_003999085.1 Mesorhizobium sp. M4A.F.Ca.ET.090.04.2.1 | reverse complement strand
GAGCGGCTGGGCATAGAGGTGCGCACCCCGGCCTCGCTCAAGGGCGAGGCCGAGCAGCGGGCTTTTGCCGATTTGCGGGCCGATGTTGCGGTGGTCGTGGCCTATGGATTGCTGCTGCCGAAAGCCATTTTGGACGCGCCCCGGCTCGGCTGCCTGAACGGTCATGCCTCGCTTCTGCCGCGCTGGCGCGGTGCCGCTCCCATCCAGCGCGCCATCATGGCCGGCGATGCCGAAACCGGCATGATGGTGATGCGCATGGAAGAAGGTCTGGACACCGGCCCGGTGGCGTTGCTTGAAAAATGCGCCATCGAACCCGATATGACCGCCGGCGAACTGCATGACCGCCTCATGGCGATAGGCGCTTCGCTGATGGCCGAAGCGCTCGCGCAGTTGGGGATAAATTGTCTGACATTTACCCAACAGGCGACAGCGGGGGTGACCTACGCCCGAAAGATCGATAAATCGGAGACACGCGTAGATTGGACGCGGCCTGCCGGCGAAGTCCACAATCACATTCGCGGCCTCTCGCCCTTTCCGGGCGCGTGGTGCGAGGTCGAAATTGGCGGCCGCATGGAGCGGCTGAAACTGCTTCGTTCGACGCTCTCGGATGGCGTCGGCGAGTCGGGAGGAATTCTCGATGACCGGCTGACGGTCGCCTGCGGGTCAGGCTCGGTCCGGCTGGTCGAAGTTCAACGGGCGGGCGGAAAGCCCGCCGCCGCGCAGGAGTTTTTGCGCGGGGCCAAGATCGGAAAAGGAACGAAACTCTCATGAGCATGATGTCGATACGCGCGGCGACGCCGCGGGATCGCGAGGCGATCCGCCTCGTCGAAGAGCATGCCTTCGGCCAGCAGGCGGAGGCCGGCCTGGTCGACGCGCTGGTCACCGGCGGCGATGCCGTCGTCGAACTGGTGGCGGAAGAGGACGGCCAGGTGGTCGGCCATATCCTGTTCTCCAGGCTTTTTGTGCAGAACGGCGGCAGGCAGTTTGCCGCGGTGGCGCTGGCGCCGCTGGCGGTCGAGCCGTCCTTCCATGGCACCGGTATCGGCGGCGCCCTGATCCGCGAGGCGCATGTCCGCCTCAAGGAAGCCGACGAGCGGCTTGCCGTGGTGCTCGGCGACCCTGCCTACTACGGTCGCTTCGGCTACAGCCATGCGCGCGCCGAAAAATTCGAGAGCGAGTATCAGGGCGAGGCGCTGCAGGCACTGGCCTGGGGCGCTGCACCCGAGGGCGGCAAGCTGGTCTACGCTTCGGCCTTCACCGCGCTTGCCGCCTAGGCGGCAAGCGCGGTGAAGGCCC
>NZ_RZOT01000085.1:0-13805 GCF_003999085.1 Mesorhizobium sp. M4A.F.Ca.ET.090.04.2.1 | reverse complement strand
CATGGCGCTGCTGCCCGCCGGCCTGCCCCAGGACATTCCGGGCTCCACCGTCAACCGCCTCTGCGGCTCGGGGATGGATGCCGTCACCATCGCGGCGCGCGCCATCAAGGCCGGCGAGGCCGAGCTGATGATCGCCGGTGGTGTCGAGTCGATGAGCCGCGCGCCGTTCGTCATGCCCAAGGCCGACACCGCCTTCTCCCGCAACGCCGAGATCCACGACACCACCATCGGCTGGCGCTTCGTCAACCCGCTGATGAGGAAACAGTATGGCGTCGATTCCATGCCGGAAACGGGCGAAAACGTCGCCGAGGACTTTGCCGTTTCACGCGCCGACCAGGACGCCTTCGCCGTGCGCAGCCAGGACAAGGCGGTCGCAGCGCAGGCCAATGGCCGGCTGGCGAAGGAGATCACGCCGGTGACGATCCCGCAAAGGAAGGGCGATGCAATCGTGGTCGGCAAGGACGAGCATCCACGCGCCGGCACCACCATCGAGGCGCTGGCCAAACTGCCTACGCCGTTCCGCCAGGGTGGCACCGTGACCGCCGGCAACGCCTCCGGCGTCAATGACGGCTCGGCCGCCCTCGTCATCGCTTCGGAAGCAGCCGCGAAGAAACATGGCCTGACGCCGATCGCCCGCATCCTTGGCGGTGCTGCCGCCGGCGTCGCGCCGCGCATCATGGGCATCGGCCCGGCGCCGGCGACGAAGAAACTCTGCGCCCGCCTCGGCCTGACGCCCGAGCAGTTCGAGGTCGTGGAGTTGAACGAGGCCTTCGCTTCGCAGGGCATCGCGGTGCTGCGCCAGCTCGGCATCGCCGAGGACGCCGCGCACGTCAATCCGAACGGCGGCGCGATCGCGCTCGGCCACCCGCTCGGCATGTCGGGCGCCCGCATCACCGGCACGGCGGCGCTCGAACTCCGCGAGCGCGGCGGCCGCTATGCGCTCGCCACCATGTGCATTGGCGTTGGCCAAGGCATTGCGATCGCGCTGGAACGCGTCTGACGACTGCTTCCGATCAATACGGCAGGCCGACGTAGTTTTCGGCCAGTGCCGTCGAAGCGGCCTTGGAATGCACGAGATAGTCGAGCTCGGCTTCCTGGATGCGCTGGCCGAACTCGCCCGTCTCGGGAAAGCGGTGCAGGATCGTCGTCATCCACCAGGAGAAGCGCACTGCTTTCCAGACCTTGGCCAGCGCCTTGCCTGAATAGGCATCGAGCCCTGCCTGCGACCGCTCGCGATAGAATTCACGAAGCCCGGCAAAGAGATAGCGCACGTCGCTGGCGGCGAGGTTGAGGCCCTTGGCGCCGGTCGGCGGCACGATATGGGCCGCGTCGCCGACCAGGAACAGCTTTCCGAAGCGCATCGGCTCGGCGACGAAGGAGCGCAGCGGCGCGATCGACTTTTCGAAAGACGGCCCGGTGGTGACGGACGCCGCTGTCTTCGGCGGCAAGCGCCGGCGCAACTCGTCCCAGAAACGGTCGTCGGACCAGGCTTCGACGCGCTCGTCCGCCGGGCACTGCACATAGTAGCGGCTGCGGTGCGGCGAGCGCATCGAGCACAGCGCAAAGCCGCGCTCGTGATTGGCGTAGACCAGTTCGTGGTCGGCCGGCGGCACCTCCGCCAGCACGCCAAGCCAGCCGAACGGATAGGTCCGCTCGAAGGTCTTCAGCGTGCCCTCCGGCACCGAGCGGCGGCTGACGCCGTGATAGCCGTCGCAGCCGGCGATGAAGTCGCAGTCGATGCGGTGGCCGACACCGTCTTTGTCATAGGTGACGAAAGGCGCCGCGCCATCGAAATCATGCGGCGCGACGTTCGCGGCTTCGTAGACGGTGACCAGCCGGGCCGTTTCGCGCTTGTCCATCAGATCATGCGTCACCTCGGTCTGGCCGTAGACTGTGACATGCTTGCCGCCGGTGAGCGCCGTGAGATCGATGCGGTGCAAGCGACCGTCGAAGGCGAGCGAGATGCCGGAATGCGGCAGTCCTTCGGCATGGAGCCTGTCTGCCGCGCCCGCCTCGCCGAGCAGGTCGACGGTCCCCTGTTCGAGCACGCCGGCGCGCACCCGGCCGAGCACATGCTCCCGGCTCGACCGTTCGAGAATGACGGTCTCGACACCGATGGTGGCGAGCAACTGGCCGAGCAGCAGGCCGGATGGGCCCGAGCCGATGATAACAACCTGTGTACGCATCAGTGTCCGAGGCTTTCGATCTGTCCGGCAAGCTCCGCGGCGAGCCGGAGTGCTCCCGCTGTCGCCACCACCATCTGCGGCAGGATCAGCCATTCCAGTGTCCAGGCGGCGCCAGAGCGCTCCTGCTCGTGCACCAGCGCCTGGTGCATGCCGGCAAGCTGGGTGGCGTTGAAGCGGGCAAGGGCCACCAGCGCCTCCGCCTTCACCGGGTTCTGCTTGTGCGGCATGGCCGACGAGCCGCCGCCCGCGGACAGTTTTATGTCCGTACCGGCCTGCCCCATCAGCGCGATGTCGTGGCCGAACTTGCCGAGGCTGCCGGTGACAAGCGACAGCCAGCCGGCGAACTCGGCTATCGCATCGCGCTGGCTGTGCCACTGCGGCGCATCGCCGAGGCCGAGTTTGGCGGCGAGCGCCGCGCGCACGGACGCAGCCTTGTCGCCGAGTCTATCGAGCGTGCCGGCCGCGCCGCCGAACTGGACGACCAGCAGCCGCGCGGACTGTTCCTTCAATCTGAGTTGGTGACGCTCCAGCGGCGCCCGCCATGAGGCAATCCGATCTCCAACCGTGATCGGGATTGCCGGCTGCATGCGCGTCATCGCCATCAGCGCCCTGCCCCCGAAATCCTGTTCGAGGCCCGCAAGCCGCACGATGTTTTCGCTGAGCAGCAGGCCGATATGGTCGACCGCGCCGCTGAGCCGCAGCACCAGCGAGCTGTCGATGACGTCCTGGCTGGTCGCGCCGAAATGAACGAACGCATTGTGCGGTTCGCCGACGGCGGCCTTGATCTGGCGTACCAACTCCGGCACCACGACCCCGTCTCTGGCAACGCCGGCCCTGAGCCTGGCCGTGTCGGGCCGGAACGAGGTCAGAGCCGAGCCGATTGCCGTTGCGGCGTCGTTGGAAATGACGCCGCACTCGGCCTCGGCCTCGGCCAGGGCGCGCTCGAAAGCCAGCATCGCGTCGATGTCGGCTTCCACGGAAAAATGCCTTGCCGCCTCCTCGTCGCCGAGGAGAGCCGAAAGCAGCGGATGATCGAAGGGCGATACGGTCATGTTCCGGTCGGTCAGCTGTCGAAGAAGACCGTCTCCTTCTCGCCCTGCAGGTGGACATCGAAGACGTAGGTGTCGCCCTGGCGCTTGGCGATCAGCGTCGGAACGCGCAGGCGATGCTCGATGCGGGCAAGGATCGGGTCCTCGGCATTGGCCTTTTCCTCGTCCGAGAAATAGAGCCGGGTATGGAGGCCGATATTGATGCCGCGCGCCACGATCCACAGCGTAATGTGCGGCGCCATCAGCCGCCCGTCGCGGAACGGCACGCGGCCGGGCTTGATCGTCTGGAACAGGCAGACGCCCGTTTCCATGTCGGTCGGCTTCCGGCCCCATCCCGAAAAGCTCGGATCGGCAGCGCCGCGCAATTCGGCCGGCGAATTGTAGAAACCGTTGGCATCGGCCTGCCAGATCTCGATCAGCGCGTCCTTGAGCGGCGCGCCGGCACCGTCGAAAACGCAGATACGCAGCTCGATGCGCTCGCCCCTGGTCTCACCATTGACCATGGTCGAGCCGAGGTCGCTTTCATAGACGCCGCCGATGCCGCAGAAATTCGGCGTCAGCCCGATATGAACGTAGGGTCCCGCGGTCTGCGAAGGGCTTTCCTTCAGCCGGTCGAGCGATTGCGCCATCAATTGCCCTCCGGCCTGTTCTCGAACAGCGTCGAGCGACGTCCGCGCAGCACGATATCGAACTTGTAGGCGAGCGCGTCCATCGGGATCGTCGACTGCATGTCGAGGGTAGCAATCAGCGCTTCGATGGCTGCCTTGTCGGAAATGCCGCCGACGATCGGGCAGCGCCAGATCAGCGGATCGCCTTCGAAATACATCTGGGTGATCAGCCGCTGCGCGAAACCCTGGCCGAACACCGAAAAATGGATATGGGCAGGACGCCAGTCGTTCGGACCGTTCGGCCACGGATAGGGTCCCGGCCTGACGGTGCGAAAGGCGTAGCCGCCGTCGTCGCCGGTGATGGTGCGGCCGCAGCCGCCAAAATTCGGATCGAGCGGCGCCAGATAGCTGTCCTTCTTGTGGCGGTAGCGGCCGCCGGCATTCGCCTGCCAGAATTCGAGCAGCACGCCCGGCACACCCTTGCCCCGTTCGTCGAGCACCCGCCCATGCACGATGATGCGCTCGCCGATGGCGCTCTCGCCTGGCTGGGCGAAATTGTGAATCAGGTCGTTGTCGTACTCGCCGAGCATGGCGTGCCCGAACACCGGGCCGGTGAGTTCGGACAGCGTGTTGTCGAAGGAAAGCAGTGCCTTTTGCGGCGAGCGCAGCACCGAACTCTTGTAGCCCGGCGTGAAAGCCGGCGGATGCCAAAGGCGATCGCGCTGGAAGAAGGCGCCGGTCTCCGGCGCCCGGTTGGAGCCCGACTCAGGCATGGGCATTCTCGTCCATCTGCGCGAACACCTCCTTGGCGATCCTGAAGGCGCGGTTTGCGGCCGGTACGCCGGCATAGATCGCGACATGCAGGAAAGCCTCGCAGATATCGTCGCGCGATGCGCCGGTGTTGGCGGTGGCGCGCACATGCATGGCCACCTCCTCGTCATGGCCGAGTGCCGCAAGCAGCGCCAGCGTCACGATCGAGCGCTCGCGCTTCGACCAGCCCGGCCGCGCCCACACCGTTCCCCACGCGGCTTCGGTGATCAGGTGCTGAAACGGCCGGTCGAAATCGGTGGCCGCATCCTCGGCCCGGTCGACATGGGAATCGCCGAGCACGGATCGCCGGACCTCAAGTCCGGTCCGGTATCGGGTTGTGTTCTTGGAAATGTCATCCATGGATTTGCTTTCCGCTGGGAAGCGATGCGATGAAATCGCGGATCAGCCCGGTAAACGGCCCGGGCTGCTCGACGCAGGGAATGTGGCCGGCATTGCGGATCACCTCGAAGCGCGCACCAGGGATGAGATCGGCAAGCGAGCGCACGAGATCGGGCGGCGTCGAGCCGTCCTGGTCACCGACGATGCAGAGCGTGGGCACCGCGATGCGGGGCGCGGCCTCGGTGAAGTCAGCATCGCGAACGGCGGCGCAGGTGCCGATATAGCCGGCGAGCGGCTGCCTGGTCAGCATGTTCCAGCAGCCGTCGAGATCGGTGGAACGCTCCGCGTGGAAGGCAGGGGTGAACCACAGCTTGAGCACGGCGTCGGCAATCTCCTGGATGCCTTTGCTTTCGACCGTCGCGATGCGTGTGTTCCAGCTGTCGGCCGTGCCGATCTTGTGCGCCGTGTCGCTTAGGATGAGGGCCTCAACGCTTTCGGGGCGCCGCGCATAGAACCCCTGCGCGATCAGGCCGCCGACCGACAGGCCGCACAGCACGACCTTGGCCAGGCCGAAGTGATCGACGAGGCCGCAGAGGTCATCGACATGATCGTCGATCGAGCTGACGCCGCCGATGTCGGACAGCCCGTGCCCGCGCTTGTCATAGACGAGCGTCGGCATTTCATCGCCGAGCAGCGAGACAATTTCGTCCCAGATCCGGAAGTCGGTCCCCAGCGAATTCATGAATATGATCGGGCACGCATTGCCAGTCCCCGGCCTGTAGCGGTGGTGCAGCGTAACGCCGCCAATGCTGACGAATGGCACGATTTCGATCCTCCGATGTTAGCTTGCACTAGGTATTTGGTTCGGTAAAATGATATTTTGCGGCGTTTCATTAACTCCGAGGTTATCGAACCATGGCCGAAAGCCGCATCCGCTTCCGACACCTGCAAGCGTTTCTCGAAGTGGCGCGGCAAGGCAGCGTGGCAAGGGCGGCCGAATTCCTGCATGTCAGCGCGCCGGCCGTGACCAAGACATTGCGCGAGTTGGAAGAGGCGCTCGGCATCGCCGTCGTCGAACGCGACGGCCGCGGCATCCGCGTCACGCGGCTCGGCGAGATCTTCCTCGGCCATGCCGGCACGGCGATCACGGCACTGAAGCGCGGCGTCGATTCCGTCCGCCAGGACGGCGCAATCAATCGCCATCCGATCCGCATCGGCGCCTTGCCGACCGTATCGGCGCGGGTGATGCCGCTGGCGATGAGCCTGTTCCTGAGCGAGAACACGGGTGCCGCCATCAAGATCGTCACCGGCGAGAACGCGGTGCTGCTCGAGCAGTTGCGAGTCGGCGCGCTCGACCTCGTCGTCGGCCGTCTCGCCGCTCCGGACAACATGACCGGCTTCTTCTTCGAGCATCTCTATTCCGAGCAGGTGCTGTTCGTGGTGCGGGACGGGCACCCGCTGCTGGAGCCGGGAGCCGACATCTTCGCCCGCCTCGATGAGTTCCCCGTGCTGATGCCAACCAGGGAATCCGTCATCCGTCCCTTCGTCGACCGTCTCTTCATCACCAATGGCATGACCGCGCCCAAAACCGAGATCGAGACCGTCTCGGATTCCTTCGGACGTTCCTTCATGCGCCAGAGCAATGCGGTCTGGATCATCTCGGCCGGCGTCGTCGCCAACGAGATCGCCAGCGGCGCCTTCGTCGCCTTGCCAGTCGACACCGAGGAGACCAAGGGACCGGTCGGCCTGACCATGCGCACCGACACTGCTCCCTCTCCGGCCTTTTCCATCCTGCTGCAGACGATCCGCGAGGCGGCACGGCATAGCGCCTGACAACGGACTCCGTTCGGCGTGTCTTTTCGTAACCTACGGGTTAATGAAACACCGCAAAATATCATTTTACCGAACCAAACCGCTAGTGCAATGTGACCGTGGAGGATCAAAGGCGAGCCCCGGCTGGCGGCACCCGGAAAACCGGTTGCGGCCCGCGTGGGGCGGCCACTGAGGGAGGAGCAGATGACTGAGACTATCGGCAGCAAACCCGTTATCGCCGGCATGTCGCGGCGCCAGTTCATTGCCACTTCGGTGGCCGGCGGCGCGGCCCTTGCGCTCGGCCGCGGCAAGGCCTTCGCGCAGGCCGCGGACACCCTGAAGGTCGGCTTCGTCAGCCCGCGCACCGGGCCTCTCGGCGGTTTCGGCGAGACCGACGGCTATGTGCTCGACCTGGCCCGAAAGGCGCTCGCCAATGGCATCGAGCTCGGCGGCAAGAAATACAGCGTCGAGATCCTCGACCAGGACACGCAGTCGGACCCCTCGCGCGCCGGCCAACTCGCCAAGGACCTGATAAACAACCAGGCCATCGACCTGATGCTCGCGGTGTCCACGCCTGAGGTAATCAACCCGGTGGCCGACGCCTGCGAAGCGGCCGGCGTGCCTTGCCTGTCGACGGTCATGCCTTGGGAAGCCTGGTATTTCGGCCGCGGCGCCAAGCCGGGCCAGCCTTCGCCGTTCAAATGGACCTATCATTTCGGCTTCGGCGTCGACGAATTCTTCAAGGCCTATGTCTCGCAGTGGACTCTGATCGAGACCAACAAGAAGGTCGGCGTCATGTATCCGAACGACGCCGACGGCAATGCCATCCGTGCCCATCTTGCGCCGCTGCTCGCCAAGCAGGGCTTCACCATCGTCGACCCCGGCGCCTACGAGACCGGCACCACCGACTATTCCTCGCAGATCGCGCTGTTCAAGCAGGAAGGCGTCGAGATCTTCAATTCCTTCCCGATCCCGCCGGATTTCGCCGCGTTCTGGCGTCAGGCGGCGCAGCAGGGCCTGACCCGGCAGATCAAGATCGCCCAGGTCGCCAAGACCGGCCTGTTCCCGTCCGATATCGAGGCGCTGGGCGATCTCGGCATGAAGCTTTCAAGCGCCGCCTACTGGCACAAGGCCTTCCCCTACAAGTCGCCGCTGACCGGCGTCTCCGGAACCGAGCTGGCCGACGGCTACGAGGCGGCGAGCGGCAAGCAGTGGACGCAGCAGCTCGGCGCCTCGATGTCGCTGCTCGACGCCGGCTTCGAAGCGCTGAAGGCCAGCACCGATGCCAAGGACAAGGCGGCGGTCGCGAAGGCTCTCAGCACGCTCAACACCGAGACGATGATCGGCAAGGTCGACTTTACCAGCGGCCCAGTCGCCAATGTCTCGCCCGGCCCGATCATCGGCACGCAGTGGGTGGCGGCGAAGGAGGGCAGCAAATTCGCGCTCGACTATGTGGTGACCGAAAACGCCACCGACCCGAAGGTGCCGGTCGAAGCCAAGCTGCAGCCGTACAACGGCTGATTGGACTGCTGACGGGGTTCGCATCGTGACCATTTCGCCCAACGCTGCGATCCTCAATGCCGCCGGCATCCACAAGCGCTTCGGCGCGCTGGTGGTGCTCGACGACATCGACTTCGCCATGCAGGCCGACGAGGCGGTCGGCATTGTCGGCCCGAACGGCGCCGGCAAGACGACATTGCTCAGCGTGATGTCCGGCGCCTATCCGCCGAACGCCGGTACCGTCGCCTTCAAGGGCGGCGATGTCACGTCGCTGCCGGCAACGGCGCGCTGCCGGCTCGGCCTCGTGCGCACGCATCAGGTGCCGAAACCGTTCGGCGGCATGACCACGTTCGAGAATGTCTTCGTCGCCGCCTCGCATGGCGCCGGACTCAAGCGCGACGAAGCCTATGAGGAGGCGCTTGCCTCGTTGAAACTGTGCGGCATGCTTGGCGTCGCCAACCGCCGTGCCGAGACGCTCGGCCTGCTCGACCGCAAGCGGTTGGAGCTCGCCCGGGCGCTCGCTGCCAGGCCGACGCTGCTTCTGCTCGACGAGATCGGCGGCGGACTGACCGACGGCGAGGCCGGCGAGTTGGTCGAGACCATCAGGGAATTGCGGCGCCGGAAGATCGGCATCGTCTGGATCGAACACATCGTCCACATCCTGTTGCAGGTGGCCGGGCGGCTGATCTGCATGGATGCGGGAAAGATCATCGCCGACGGCGAGCCGCAATCGGTCATGGCCGATCCGCAGGTGATCCACGCCTATCTCGGCGGAGGCCCGAAATGAGCCTGCTTTCGGTCGAGGATCTGGTTGTCCGCCACGGCCTGTTGCAGGCGGTGCGCGGCGTGAGTTTCGACGTCGAGCGCGGCGAGACGCTGGCGCTGGTCGGCGCCAACGGCGCCGGCAAGACGACGCTGCTGAGAGCCATCGCCGGCGCGCATCCGCAGGCATCGGGGCGCGTGCGATTCGATGGCGTCGATCTTTGCGGCGTGCCCTCGCACAGCAGAGTCGGCATGGGCATCGCGCTGGTGCCAGAAGGCAGGAAACTGTTCGTCGACATGACGGTCGAGGAGAACCTGCTGCTCGGACGAAGCGCCGGCCGCCCCGGCGACTGGAGCGTCGACAGGGTGCTCGACTCGTTTCCGAACCTCAAGCCGCGCCGCCGCGCCAAGACCGGGCATCTCTCCGGCGGCGAACAGCAGGCAACCGCCATCGGCCGCGCGTTGATGAGCAATCCGCAACTGCTTTTGCTCGACGAGGTCTCGCTCGGCCTGTCGCCGCTGGTCGTCGACCGCGTCTACGCCTCGCTGCACGGCCTGATCAGCTCCGGTACGACGATCATCCTCGTCGAACAGGATCTCAACCGTGCCCTCTCCGTCTCCGACAACGTCATCTGCATGCTGGAGGGACGGATCGCGCTTGCCGGAGACAGCAAGAGCGTGTCGCGCGACGAGGTGACGAAAGCCTATTTCGGCCTGCATCGGAAGGGCGCCGGAGGCATGCCGGCATGACCAACCAGATCGTCCAGGGCATCCTGCTCGGCGGCTATTACGCGCTGATCGCCTGCGGCCTCTCCTTCATGTTTTCGGTGATGCGCATCATCAACCTCGCCCATGGCAGCCTCGCCGTGCTGTCAGCCTTCGCGCTGTGGCTGTTCGCCTCGCGCTTCCACATTTCACCCTTCCTTGGGCTGCTAATCGTCCTGCCGCTGATGGCCGCGATCGGCTGGGCCTTGCAGCGCTTCCTGCTCGAACGCAGCGCGCGTGGCGGCGCGCTGTTGCCGATCCTGACAACCTTCGGCCTCGCCATCGTCATCGACAATCTCTTGTTCGAGCAGTTCGGCGCCGACACGCGCTCGCTGGCGCCCTTTATCGGCAGCCTCTCCTACGATTCCTGGGAATGGCCAGGCAGCATCTATGTCGGCAAGCTCGCGGTCATCATCTTCGTCACCGCCGTGGTGCTGCTTGGCGGGCTGCAGCTTTTCCTCACTCGCACCGGCCTCGGCCGTTCGATCCGCGCGACCTCGGCAGACCCTGATACCGCCGGCCTGGTCGGCGTCGATGCGCGCCGCGCCAATGCGGTCGCCGCGTCGATCGCCATGGTCTCCGTCGGTCTCGCCGGCGCCTTCCTCGGCATGCGCGCCACCTTCGATCCCTATGCCGGCGCGCCGCAGTTGCTGTTCGCCTTCGAGGCGGCGGTCATCGGCGGCGCCGGCTCGCTGTGGGGCACGCTGATCGGCGGCATCGTGCTGGCGCTCGCCCAGACGCTCGGCGCCCAGGTGCATCCGCAGGGCTTTCTGATCGGCGGCCATGTCGCGTTCCTGATCGCCCTGTTCATACGCCTGTCCACCTCCGGCCTCGGCCTGCGCGGCCTGCTGCGCCTGCCCGCGGGGAAGGCATCATGAGCGCCGCCTCCCCTGTCATCGAGCGCGGCACCGCCGCCTCGCGCATTGCCGCCATCGCGGTGGCCCTGATCATCGCGCTGCTGGCGATCGCGCCGCAATTCCTGTCGGCAGGCGCCGTCGACCGGATGACCGCGCTGTTCATCTATGTGATCCTCGCGGCGATGTGGAACGCGCTCGCCGGTTTCGGCGGACTGGTCTCGGTCGGCCAGCAGGTGTTCTTCGGCCTCGGCGCCTATTTCAGCATCCGGCTGGCGGATGCCGGCCTCAATCCTTTCGTCGCGCTCTTCGTCTCGGCGATCGTCGTCGGCGCTGTCTCCTGGCCGATCTCGCTGTTCATGCTGCGGCTCAGGAACGGCGAGTTCGCCATCGGCATGTGGGTGATCGCGGCCCTCACCCATCTCCTCGTCAACCTCGACCGGCTGGTGCAGGGCGAGACCGGCACGTCGCTGATCTCGCTCAACGTCTACGACGCTTCGACCAGACGCGTGGCGATCTACTGGCTGGCGCTGGCGTCGATGACCGCCCTGCTTGCCGTCCTGTTCGGCCTGCTGCGCGGCAGCACCGGTGCCGCCATCCGCGCCATCCGCGACAACGAGGATGCGGCGGCCTCCGTCGGCGTGCGCGTTACCGGCACCAAGCGGCTGCTTTTCGTGCTCGCCGCCTTTGGCATCGGCGTTGCCGGCGCGCTGTGGCTGGCGACCTCGATCACCTTCCAGCCGAAGACCTATTTCAGCGTCCAGTGGACAGCCTACATGATCTTCATGGTGCTGGTCGGCGGCATCGGCACCTTCGAGGGCGCCATCCTTGGCGCGCTGCTCTTCTTCCTCATCGAGACCTGGTTCGGCGGTGCCGGCGTCTGGTACCTGATCGGCCTCGGCGCCACGGCCCTCGCCTTCTCGCTACTGTTGCCGCGCGGCCTGTGGGGAACGCTGGAGGAGCGATTTGGGCTGCGCCTGCTGCCCGTCGGCTATAGCGTCAGGCTTCCCGTCAACTCGACCCAAACGACGGGCGAGACCGCTTCGCCGGCACCGACAACGACATCTCGGGAGAAGGCCTGACCATGCTTTTCGGCAAGACCATCCTCATCACCGGCGTCGCCTCCGGCATCGGCGCCCGCACGGCGGAACTCGCCGGCCAACTCGGCGCCGACGTGATCGGCGTCGACGTGCGTGAGCCAGCAGCAAGTGCTGGCAGCTTCGTCAAGGCCGACATCTCGTCGAGGGCCTGCGTCGACGAACTGGTGGCACGGCTGCCGCAGCGCCTCGATGCGCTCTGCAACGTCGCCGGCCTTTCCGGCAACACCGGCGCCGTGTCGACGCTCGCCGTCAATTTCTACGGGCTGCGTGCGCTTTCCGAGGCGCTGGCGCCGAAGCTTCGCGAAGGCGGTGCCATCGTCAATGTCGCCTCGATCGCCGGCTTCGGCTGGCGCGCCAATCTCAACCGCGCCGCTTCGATGATCGGCATCGAGGGCTTTCCCGATGTCGCCAGGGTGGTCGCCGACCATGCGGTCAAGAACGAGGAAGGCTATCCGGTCTCGAAGGAGCTTCTGCTGCTGTGGACTTTCCGCGCCGCGCATCAGGAGCGTTTCAAGAGCCGCGGCATCCGCGTCAATGCGGTCAGCCCAGGCCCGGTCGAGACGCCGATCCTGAAGCAGTTCCGCGCCGTGCTCGGCGACGACCGCGTCGACAGCGATATTTCGCGGGTGGGTCGTGCCGGCACGTCGGGCGATATCGCGCCGGTCGTGCTGTTCCTGTGCTCGGATGGCGCGCGCTGGATCAACGGCGCCAACGTGCCGGTCGACGGCGGCCTCGAAGCCTCGATCAACGCCGAGGTGCTCGGCTTCTAATCTGAACTTGCAACGCTCCACCGGGAGCGAGGGAGAGAACAATGGATATCGGACTTCTGATCGACGGCGACGAAAGAACTGCAGCGGGCAAGGCTTCCTTCGACCGCCTGGACCCCTTCACCGGCAAGCTGGCGACGCGCGCCGCCGCCGCCAGCATCGCCGACGCCAACGCCGCGGCTGAGGCCGCTGCCGCGGCTTTCCCGGCCTGGTCGCGGACCGGCCCAGGCGAGCGCCGCGCTTTGCTTTCCAAGGCCGCCGATGTGATGGCCTCCAAGGTCGGCGAATTCACCAGGCTGATGATGGAGGAGACCGGAGCGACCGGGCCGTGGGCCGGCTTCAATGTCATGCTGGCCGCCAATATGCTGCGCGAGGCAGCCGCCATGACGACGCAGATCTCGGGCGAGATCATCCCCTCGGACAAGCCGGGCACGCTTGCCATGGCGATCCGCCAGCCGGCCGGCGTCTGCCTCGGCATCGCGCCCTGGAACGCACCCGTGATCCTCGGTACCCGCGCGCTAGCGATGCCGCTCGCCTGCGGCAACACGGTGGTGCTCAAGGCCTCCGAGATGTGCCCCGGCACGCATCGCCTGATCGGCCAGGTGCTGGTCGAGGCCGGCCTGCCCAAGGGGGTCGTCAACGTCGTCACCAACGATCCGAAGGACGCGGCCGGCATCGTCGAAGCGCTGGTCGCGCATCCGGCCGTCAAGCGCGTCAACTTCACCGGCTCGACCAAGGTCGGCCGCATCATCGCCGAGCTTGCAGGAAGGCATCTCAAGCCGGCCCTGCTCGAGCTCGGCGGCAAGGCGCCGCTACTGGTGCTGGACGACGCCGACATCGACGCGGCGGTCAATGCCGCGACCTTCGGCGCCTTCATGCATCAGGGCCAGATCTGTATGTCGACGGAACGGTTGATCGTCGACGACAAGGTCGCCGACGAGTTCGTCGCCAGGCTCGCCGCCCGTGCCGCGCAACTGCCGGCAGGCGATCCGCGCGGCCACGTCGTGCTGGGCTCGCTGATCAGTAGCCAGGCCGCCGACAAGATGGAGGAACTGGTCGCCGACGCAGTCGCCAAGGGCGCGAAGCTTGTCGCCGGCGGCAAGCGCGCCGGCACTGTGGTGGAAGCGACGTTGCTCGACGACGTCACGCCGGCCATGCGCGTCTACGCTGAAGAATCCTTCGGTCCGGTCAAGCCGGTCATCCGCGTCAAAGGCGAGGACGAGGCCGTGCGCGTCGCCAACGACACCGAATAC
>NZ_RZOT01000859.1:0-1304 GCF_003999085.1 Mesorhizobium sp. M4A.F.Ca.ET.090.04.2.1 | reverse complement strand
ATCTGACGCTGGTCCTCCTGTTCCGCAGCTTCGTCCAGCCGGTGACCATCCTGGTCGCGCTGCCGCTCTCGGTCGGCGGCGCGCTCGGCCTGCTGCTCCTCACCGGCAACGCGCTTGGCGTCACGCCGCTGATCGGCCTTCTGATGCTGATGGGCATCGCGGCGAAGAACTCGATCCTGCTCGTCGAATATGCGCTGGTCGCCGAGAAGGAGCGTGGCCTCGGCCGCTTCGAGGCGCTGCTCGACGCCGCCCGCAAGCGCGCCCGACCGATCGTCATGACCTCGATCGCCATGGGCGCCGGCATGCTGCCGATCGCGCTCGGCATCGGCGCCGACGCCGAGACGCGCGCGCCGATGGCGATCGCGGTGATCGGCGGGCTCCTCTCCTCGACCGTGCTCAGCCTCGTCTACGTGCCCGTCGTCTACACCTTCATGGACGACATCCAGCGCTTCCTCGCCCGCCATTTGAGCAAGCTGCTGGCCGAGGGGCCCGAAGCCGCAAAGCCTACCGTCTCGCCCGAAAGCCTAACCGGGAACGCCTGATCGCCAGGCGACCCCGATTGGATCCTGCAGCTCGACCATCCCGCCAGAGCGCACTGTTCGCGCCCGGCAAAGATCAATCGAATTTGAGGTAACGCGTATGACGAGTTGGGTTAGGCTGAGCGTCGTCATGCTGGCGGCGACCACGCTCGCCGGGTGCGTCGTCGGCCCGGACTATCAGAAGCCGCTTCTGCCGATGCCGGCGGCCTGGAGCAGCCAGAAGAAGGCTTCGCCGGCAAAGCCGGCACAATTGTCGAAATGGTGGCAGCGGCTGAGCGACCCGGAGCTCGACGCGCTCGTAGAGGAAGCGGTTGCCGGCAATCTCGACGTCGCCACCGCCAAGGCCAGGATACGCGAGGCCCGCGCCAGCTATCGCCAGAGCGCGGCGAGCCTGTTCCCGTCCGTGGACAGCTCGGGATCGGCAACGCGCAACAAGTCAGCCGTGACCACCTCGGGTTCGGACAGTGTCTACAGCGAATATCAATCCGGTTTCGACGCCAGTTGGGAACTGGACCTGTTCGGTGCTAACCGCAGAAGCGTCGAGGCGGCCCGCTACGGGCTGGATGCGTCAGAGGAAGAGCTGCGCTCGACGCTGCTCACAATGATCGGCGATGTCGCCTCGAACTACGCCCAGGCGCGCGGTTATCAGGCCCGTATTCAACTTGCCCGCCGCTCGGCGGCGTCGCAAAAACAGACCGCGGCCCTTACCCGCACCATGGCTGAAGCCGGCACGGCGACGGCAGCCGATGTCGCCAAGGCCATGGG
>NZ_RZOT01000858.1:0-1315 GCF_003999085.1 Mesorhizobium sp. M4A.F.Ca.ET.090.04.2.1 | reverse complement strand
CAACAACAATGCCTCAGTCGGATGATGGTTCCATGACCGGCAAAATATTTTTCAGTTGGCGGCGGACCGCCTTGCCGCCAGCCAGTCGCGCCCGGCATGGGCGAACACCGCGCAAAGCACGATCGCGCCGCCGATGATACTGGCTACCGGTGGGATCTCGCCCAGGAACAGGAAGGCGAACAGGATCGCGAACGGCACTTCGGCGGAGCCGAGCAGGCCGGATTCGGGTGCCGGGATCAGCCGCGAACCCTCCGTCCAGAGAATCGAGGCCAGCGCGAAGGATCCGCCGAAGGCGGCAAGCAGTAGCGCATCCCGTGCAGAAACCGCCAGCGGATCGGTGACGAACCAGCCGAAAACGAACAGAAGGAAGGCCGAGACCGCGCCCGCCCACACCACCGGCGTGTCGCGGAAGGCGCGCACCATGATCATGTAGAGTGCGCTGCCGGTGGTCATCAGCAGCGCCAGCCCATCACCGAAAAGATGACCGGTGCCGAAGCCCGCCCACACCATGACGCCGACGCCGCAGAGCGACACCGCGGCGGCGAGCATCGTCTGCAGCCGGACCTTTTCGCGCACCAGCAGGAAGGCGAATAACGCGGCGATGAAGGGCGAGGTCGCGTAGATGACCGCGACATTGGCGACATAGGTGAACTTGAAGGCCGCGATGAAGGCGATGCTGGCCGCGGCGCCCTCGATGGCCAGCAGCCAGCCGCGCCAGCCGAGCCGCAGGCTTTCGCGCCCGCCGGAGCGCCTGCGCCGCCACAGCACATAGAGCGCGATCAGAATCGAGCCGACGAAACCGCGCCAGCAGGTGATGGTCAGCGGATCGGCATGGATCGATTTTGTCAGCACGCCGGTGAGGCCGAATACGACGGCGGAGGCCGACACTAGAGCGATGCCCACGGTGCGTTGGGCGGCGGCCTTGGCCGCGCCATCGGGCAATGTGTCAGTCATGTCGAGGGAATCGGTCATGCCCCAGTCTACGCTCCCCTGCTGACATGGTTCCGTCAGTTGTTGTCCTGAAGCCGTTTGCGGAAATGCTCAGCCGCCGCCCGCCGGTCGCCGCGCGGGCGGCGAGGATCGTGATCGACCGGAAGAACATGATCTGCCAGACGCTGACGCCGGCGACCAGCAGCTTGATCGCGGCGTCCAGCGCCGAAAACAGGAAATAGGCGCCGCCCGTCAAGAGGATGGCGGCCAGCACCGAGGATGGCGGCCAGCGACATCGGCCATGCGGCACCGGCCTGCGGACGTTGCTTGCTTGGAGCTGAGCCAACCCCTGGCCCAACAGGACCAGCCTATACGGGCGATGGCC
>NZ_RZOT01000857.1:0-1322 GCF_003999085.1 Mesorhizobium sp. M4A.F.Ca.ET.090.04.2.1 | reverse complement strand
GTCAACCGGCTGGCCGAGGCGGCGAAGTCGGGCACGGCGAGCCGCGACGAGCTGTCAGGCTCGACCATCACCATCACCTCGCTCGGCGCCATGGGCGGCGTGGCGACGACGCCGGTCATCAACTATCCGGAGGTGGCGATCGTCGGCGTCAACAAGATGATGGTGCGGCCGGTGTGGGACGGCACCCAGTTCATCCCGCGCAAGATGATGAACCTGTCGTCCAGCTTCGACCATCGCGTCATCGACGGCTGGGATGCCGCGGTGTTCGTGCAGCGCATCAAGGCGCTGCTGGAAACGCCGGCGCTGATTTTCGTGGATTAGCGGGGATGGGTTTGATCTCGAATGTTGCGGAGCAGGGATGTGGGCTCCCCCTTCTCCCCTTGTGGGAGAAGGTGTCGCCGAAGGCGACGGATGAGGGGTGTTCCAGGGAAAGCCAGCGTCTCACTCCGCTGGAACACCCCTCATCCGTCTCGGCGCTAACGCGCCGATCCTCCTTCTCCCGCAAGGGGAGAAGGAAAGGGCGCGCCGTCGCCTCCGCCGAAAGGAAGCAGTCGACATGAAAGAAATCTCCTGCAAGCTGCTCGTCATCGGCGCCGGGCCCGGCGGCTATGTCTGCGCCATCCGCGCCGGCCAGCTCGGCGTCGACACGGTGATCGTCGAGGCCGGCAAGCCGGGTGGCACCTGCCTCAATGTCGGCTGCATACCGTCCAAGGCGCTGATCCACGCCGCGGAGGAGTTCGAGAAGGTGGCGCACATGGCCGGCGGCAAGAGCCCGCTCGGCATTTCACTCACCGCGCCGATGCTTGATCTGGCCAAGGCAATCGCCTGGAAGGACGGGATCGTTAGCCGGCTGAACAGCGGCGTGGCCGGCCTGCTGAAGAAGGCCAGGGTCAAGACCGTACAGGGCTGGGCGACTTTCCGCGACGGCAAGACCGTCGAGGTTGAGACCGAGACCGGCACCCAGGTGATCCGCGCCGAGACGGTGGTGATCGCGACCGGTTCGGCGCCGGTCGAACTGCCGTTTCTGCCGTTCGGCGGCCCGGTGATCTCGTCCACCGACGCGCTGGCGCTGAGCGAGGTGCCGAAGAAGCTCGCCGTCGTCGGCGGCGGCTATATCGGGCTGGAGCTCGGCATCGCCTTCGCGAAGATGGGCGCCAAGGTCACCGTGGTCGAGGCTTTGCCACGTGTGCTGGCGCAATATGACGCCGAACTGACCCGACCGGTGGTGAAGCGGCTCGGCGAACTCGGCATCGAGGTGATGACAGGCGCCAAGGCCAAGGGGGTGTCGACCCAGGGACAGGCCGGCAAGGGCGATTCGCTGC
>NZ_RZOT01000856.1:0-1343 GCF_003999085.1 Mesorhizobium sp. M4A.F.Ca.ET.090.04.2.1 | reverse complement strand
GCCGTCGACCGCGCGGCAGCCTGCGACGAGGTCTGGCTCGCCGCGCTCATGTCGGCGCGCGGCAAGGGGCGCGAGCACGACCGCCGCTTCCGCGCGCTGTGCCGCCGCCTCGGCTTCGGGCTGCTGGGGGTTGGCAGTAAGGGTGAGGTCGAGTTGCTGCTCAGTCCCGCCGCCGTGCCCCCGAGGCGTGATCCCCGGCGGCGTTCGCGCCTGATGGAGGAGCATCGGCGCCGGCGCGGCGACCCCACGGCCGGAGGCAGCACGCGCGCGCCGATTATGACCGCCTACCGGCAGGAGGCGCTGGCCTGCGCCGCCGCCATGGCCGACGGCCCGAAGCGACCGCGTGACCTGAAAGCCGTTTCGCTGCGCGCGGCCAACATATTGCTGCACAATTACTATGGCTGGTTTGCCAGAACGGAGCGCGGGATCTACGCGCTTACCGAGGTCGGCCACGTCGCCCTGCAGTCGCAAACGATGGTCGAGGCCGGCTGAGGAGCGTTCGCGCGAGGCCGACCAATCAAGGATCGGTCCATGACCGGACCGCCGATTCGGCACGGCGATCCCGCCTCGAGCGTCGAACGCTTCTCGCGAGGGCGACCTACTGCGCCGAGCCGTTAGGCTTGCGTCCCAGCCCCATGGACTTGGCGAGCCTCGAACGGTTTGCGGAATAGTTCGGTGCCACCATCGGATGGTTGGAAGGCAGGGTTCCACTTCGCCCGATATTGATCGGGCGAGAGGCCGTAATGCACGGCGATATGCCGCTTCAGCAATTTGAAGTGCCGTCTGTCCTCGAGGCAGATGATGAAGTTGGGCGCCACGGATTTCTTTCATGGGAACCGCGGGGTTGAGTTCCACCGATTGGGCCGGGGAATATCCGGCCAGGATCGTTCTGAACGTATATCGCATCTGCGCGCCGTTCGGCCCTGTCTCGTTTCGGGCTGTTGACTCGCCTTTCGCTCTGTGCAGAATTGGTTGGACCATTGAACCACTTTAGGCTCTGGCTTGACCGATCTTTTGCCTCCCATCCAGACGACGGCCCGCGACGACGCGGTGCTGAAGGCCTTGGCCGGTTTCGTCAGGCAGGAATCCCTGGGTCCCGGTGAGAAGTTGCCGACCGAGCGCATCCTGGCCGAGCGGCTCAAGGTCAGCCGCAACACCGTGCGTGAGGCGCTGACGCGCTGGGAGGGGCTCGGCCTCGTCGAGCGGCGGCAGGGCTCAGGCACCTATCTCAAGGCGGCCGTCTCTCCCGATATGCTGCACATGCCGCTGACGCTGGCCGGCGGCAATGATTTCGCCGGCCTGATGCGCACGCTGGAAATCCGCCGCGCGCTGGAGGCCGAGGC
>NZ_RZOT01000855.1:0-1345 GCF_003999085.1 Mesorhizobium sp. M4A.F.Ca.ET.090.04.2.1 | reverse complement strand
ACTTTGTCGGAACCCTGGAGGTGGCGGCCCGGATGTATCAGACATTGGGTCCGTTGCTTGAAAAGTACGATGTGCTGATCTGCCCGACGAACGCTATCCCCGCGGTGCCTGCCGAGTTCGATCAGACCACGGACATTGTCGAGATCAACGGCAGACAGGTGAACGCGTCGCTGGGCTGGGTGATGACGACACCGTTCAACATGATGAGCCGTTGCCCGGTGCTTTCCATGCCGTCGGGCAAGGCGGCGAGTGGCGTGCCGACAGGCATCCAGATTGTCGGCCGCACCTATTGCGATGCCGATGTATTTCGCGCCGCGATGGCTTATGAGACGGCTCAGGGCCAATGGTATGACAGCGCCGGGACACGCCCGTCGCTTTGAGCAATCCCGGGGGCGCGACCGTTCTCTGGCGTCGGTTATGGAGGGAGGACGCCCGATATTACAGAATGGCTGTGGGACCGGAGGTTCCGCCGCGGGCTAGAAAAGGCCGATGAAAATGGCGCAGCGCAGGGCAACTGCAACAGCCGCAAGACGGGCCGCCATGGCTGATGGCAGGGGGTCGGCGAATGATGCCGCGCCGCCCAAGGATCGTCGGCGCGAGCGCGGCGAGGCGAGCGTGCAGCGTATCATCGACGCCACCATCGACCTCATCGCCGATGAAGGGCTGGCGAGCGTCACCATGCAGCGCATCGCCGAGCAGGTCGGCTCGTCGAACGCGCTGGTCGTGTTCCATTTTCGCAGCAAGGAGAACCTGTTTCGGGCCGTGCTGCAGTATCTCAGCGATCGATATGATGAGCTGTGGGCCACCTTGGTGCGGGCGCCCGGGCTGTCGCCGGTTGAAAGGCTGCTGGGCGCGGTCGAATGCGCGCGAGGATTCGCGCGGCAGCATCCAAAGTGGGTTTCGGTCTTCGTCGTGTTCTCCAGCGACCGCAAGAGCATGCAGATCTACAACGAGATCGGGTTGCCGAGCGACCTCGCCTACACGGCCGAAGCGCGCGAGCTGCTGATCGAGATCTCGCGCAGTGGCGGCTATTCCGGCGTCGACATAGACACCTTATCAGAGAGCCTGAATTATCTGGTTCACGGCGCCTGGTACTGGGATCACCTGAACCCTTCCGGCCGTAACACCAATGTCCTGCGCAAGACGATGCTGATGCTGCTGCATCAGGCGTTTCCGCGGCATTTCGATCTTGAGCGCTAATATCTACCGGCTCTGCCGCAGATGGCAGCCGGCCTGGCGGTTGTGCGCCATTTCGGCTTGTTTGCAGCGAACTGTCGACTGTCCTCCTTCGCCAAGGCTTCGGAGGACACCCCTTCGTCTAACGATCTTCGGGTGGCCTGCTACC
>NZ_RZOT01000854.1:0-1351 GCF_003999085.1 Mesorhizobium sp. M4A.F.Ca.ET.090.04.2.1 | reverse complement strand
AGGTGACGGGCGACGACTGCTTCGTCGCGCGGCTGTTCGTGCGCTCGATCGGCGAGCTCGATCGGCTTCTCGACCGGATCGCCGACAAGGCGGAGACGAGCACCGCCATCATCAAGGCGCAGCCGATCCGCCGCCGCCCGCCGCCGCTGGGCGTCTAGCTATTTCAGAAAAGCCGTGAGCGGTTCTCCGTCCGGAATTGCGTAAAAGCAATTCGGCGTTTCCGTGAAACGGTGAACCGCTCTTGAGGTCACCCGTCCGGCAGGCCGAAGACGGCGCACGATCTGGCGATTCCGCGCAATTGATGTTCGCCCAGCGCGACCACGGGCGTTGATGTTTCCGCCGCGACAGCGCCCGAGATCAGCACGCTCCGTCCAAGCGGCCGGCACAGGCCTTCGAGCCTGCTGACGAGATTCACGGCCGGGCCGATCGCGGTGAAATCGAGCCGGTCGGCTGTGCCGATATTGCCCCAGACCATGTCGCCCAGATGCAGCGCCATGCCGAACTGCAGTTCGGGCATGCCCTGTCTGGCACGGTCCTGATTGAGCTGCGCCATTCCCGCCCGCGCCGCTCCGATCGCGCGCAACGCTGCCTCGCAAGCCACTGAAGCCGAGCGCTCGCCGACAGGAAAGATCGCCAGCACCCCATCGCCGATGAATTTCAGCACCTCGCCGCCGAAAGCGTGAACGGCACCAGCGATGCGGTCGAAGCTAGCGTTGAGCGCCGCCACGACCTGTTCGGCGTCCGTCTCCTCCGACAGGGCGGTAAAGTCGCGCAAATCGCTGTAGAGCGGGACGGCACGGATCGTCTCACCAACCTCGCGCCGAGAACGGCCGGCCAACACCTGCGCCGCGCTTCGCTGCCCAAGATAGGCCTCAAGCAGGGCCGACAGCGCCGACCTGGCAGCGAGAGCGGCAAGTGGCGCGGCGGCGAAGCGTGCCACCTGGTCCAGTGTATTCGATTCGTGCTCCGCGAGAGGGCGGACCGCGACCCAATTCAGTTTTGGACTCTCGGATTGCGTATCCTGACGCTCAGGCCCGACCGTGTAATTGTGCACGACACCCGTTCCCAGTCCCGCCAGCCATTCGCGTCCGAGATCGCCCTCCCCGGTTCCAGGCGTCGTGCCGGCGCCAAAACCCAGCGCCTCCATGACGACGCCTGTCTCGGCCCGCCACAGCCAGGCGCGGCGCGTTATGATCGGATGCGGCGCGGCGAGCGTCAGGGATCCACCGGCGAGCGGCAGCCCATCGTCAACCAGTCGCGCGCCGAGCGTGGCCAGAAAAGCATCCGGTTGGACGGCGCTGCCGGCGCGGTCGACCAACCAGGCGAGAGTTGAAGAAAGCCGCATCGACAC
>NZ_RZOT01000853.1:0-1352 GCF_003999085.1 Mesorhizobium sp. M4A.F.Ca.ET.090.04.2.1 | reverse complement strand
TACAAAACGAAGCCGCTCGTCCATGATGCCAGTCTCTCGCCAAACCATCGCCGGGTCCTCCGGCGAGGGAGAAAACTGTCACCTATGCAATCGGTCCATTCTGTTACCTATCTATCCGGTTCGGACACCAGCCCCTTCGGGGAGAAGTGCCCGGCAGGGCGATGAGGGGCGGCGCCTGCTTCGACAATTAGCCCGGAATGCCTGGCGTCAGTTTTCCGGCCTTGGCCGTGGCAGTGGAATGCCGATTTTCGGGGTCGGCGCAAAAGCGCTTGCCGAGGCCGGCATGGCAGCCGCGCCAACCGGCACCGTCGAAGCCGCCACCGGCTGCTGCGGCTCGGCAGGCTGCTCGGCGGCCGCGATCGGCACGCCGTCGCCAGCGATCGGCACGCCGTCGCCGTGATAGGTTACGGCTTCCGCCGAAGGCGGATTCGGCGCGTCGAGCACCGCCCGGCATTCCTTCGGCAGGTTGGCCATCGTCATGATATCGCGCGCCTTCGGCGCGTCCGGATTCTTGTTGGGGCGCCACGGCTCCGCGGTGAACCACCATGCCAGCGGCTTGCCGCAGCCGTCATCGGCCGGCGTTGCTTCCTGCGCCTTGCAGCCGCGCGAGCCCGGCTGGCAGCCGATGCGCATGTGAAAATGATAGTCGTGGCCCCAGAACGGCCGGATCTTGCGCAGCCAGGAACGGTCGCCCTTCACCGTGTCGCACAGCTTCTTCTTGATGCCTGGATTGACCAGAATGCGCTCGACCTCAGGGTAGCTCGCCGCGCGCTTCAACAGTTGCGTGTGTCGCGTCGTCCACAGCGCGTCCTTCACCAGATGGGTCTTCTCGTCGACCATCAGGGTGGCGCTCATCGATTCGCGCTGCGCCATCGACAGCGGCCGGCTGGGCATCGGCGTCAGCCAGATGTCGGCGTCGAGGCCGATCTGGTGCGAGGCGTGGCCGGTCAGCATCGGTCCGCCGCGCGGCTGCGAGATGTCGCCGATCAGAAGGCCGGGCCAGCCGTCGGCATGCGCGTCGCGGGCCAGCTTCTCGATCAGCGCGATCATCGCCGGATGGCCCCAGCGGCGATTGCGCGAGGGGCGCATCACTTCCCAGCTCGGTCCGTCCATGGGGATGGCGACGCCGCCGGCGAAGCAGCCCTTGGAATAGAAGCCGAAGGATTGCGCCGCCGCCACGGCCGGCAGCTTCTTGGCGCCGAACAGGTCTTTTGCGCGCGGCTCGGCCGTCAGCGCGCCCGCCGCCAGCCCGGCCAGCGCAAGGATGGCCAGCGCCGCCGTCAGGAATGGCCGTCTGACGGGCAATGATCGCATCGAGGTCACCATGAAGCCGCATCCCTCTCCTGTCGCGC
>NZ_RZOT01000852.1:0-1363 GCF_003999085.1 Mesorhizobium sp. M4A.F.Ca.ET.090.04.2.1 | reverse complement strand
GTCATGGAGGATGTCTGCGAGGGCGGCATGGCGCTGATCCCGATGATCGGCCGCGTCCGTCTTCTGCGCCAGTGGGGCGGCATCATGGACATGTCGATGGACGGCACGCCGATCATCGACAAGAGCCCTGTGGAAGGGCTCTATCTCAATGCCGGCTGGTGCTATGGCGGCTTCAAGGCGACGCCCGGCTCCGGCCTGGTCTTTGCCCATCTTCTCGCTCGCGATGAGTCGCACCAGGAAGCCGCGCGCTTCCGCCTGGACCGCTTCCAGCGTGGCGCAATGATCGACGAAAAGGGCCAGGGCGCCCAACCGAACCTGCACTGAAGGCCCTGCCATGCGCATAGTCTGTCCCTTCTGCGGCGAACGCGAACTCGGCGAGTTCACCTATCTCGGCGACGCCAAGCCGCAACGCCCAGCGCCGGTAGCCGGCGAGGACGCCGTCTACGAATACGTCTACCTGCGCGACAACATCGCCGGCTCAATGAGCGAGCACTGGTATCATGGCGGCGGCTGCCGGGCCTGGCTGAAGGTCACCCGCAACACGCTGACGCATGAGATTTCAGCCGTCGCACCCGCGGCTGGCGCCGGTGCCGCAAAGGTTGGCGCGTGATGGTCGGCGGCGCGCAGACTCACCGGCTGGCGAATGGCGGTCTCATCGACCGTTCGACGCCGCTGAGCTTCCGCTTCGACGGCAAGACCCTGCTTGGTTTCCAGGGCGATACGCTGGCCTCGGCGTTGGTCGCCAACGGCGTCAAGCTGGTCGGCCGTTCGTTCAAGTACCATCGTCCGCGCGGCATCCTGACGGCGGGATCGGAAGAGCCGAATGCGCTGGTCGAATTGCGCAGCGGTGCCAGGCGCGAACCGAACACCAAGGCGACGACGGCGGTGCTCTATGACGGTCTAGAGGCCGCCAGCCAGAACCGCTGGCCGTCGCTGCGCCACGATTTTCTGTCGGTCAACCAGCTGTTTGCGCCGATCTTCGTCGCCGGCTTCTACTACAAGACCTTCATGTGGCCGGCAAAGTTCTGGGAAGCGGTCTACGAGCCGGCGATCCGCCGCGCCGCCGGTCTCGGCCGCACCGCCGGCATCGCCGATCCCGACCATTACGACAAGGCGTGGGCGCACTGCGACGTGCTGATCGCAGGCTCCGGCCCGGCGGGACTGGCGGCAGCTTTGGCTGCCGGCCGCTGCGGCGCGCGCGTCATCCTCTGCGAAGAGGATTTTGCCCTCGGCGGCCGCCTGCTCGCCGATGGCGGCACGATCGACGGTCTGCCCGCTGCCGAATGGATCGCGCGCACGCTGGACGAGCTTGGCTCGATGCCCGATGTCCGCATCATGACGCGCACGACGCTGTTCGGCGTCT
>NZ_RZOT01000851.1:0-1380 GCF_003999085.1 Mesorhizobium sp. M4A.F.Ca.ET.090.04.2.1 | reverse complement strand
CTCTCCTCGATCTCCTGCGTCTCGCCGTGCTGCGCACCGGCGAGACGCAGGAGATCGAGGAGAGCGTGACGCTCGCCGATGGCAGCGTCAGGCACCAGTTCGCGCGCAAGGGGGCGATGATCGCCTCCGACGGTTCGCTCTATCTCATCGGCTCCACCACCGACATCACCGAGCTCAAGCAGCGCGAGGCCGAGCTCAGCGAAGCGCGGCAGCGCGCCGTGCTCGCCGACCGCGCCAAGTCGGAATTCCTGGCCAATATGAGCCACGAGATCCGCACGCCGATGAACGGCGTGCTCGGCATGGCCGAGCTGCTGGCCAAGTCGGATCTCGACCCCAAGCAGAAGACCTTCACCGACATCATCGTCAAGTCGGGAAACGCGCTGCTCACCATCATCAACGACATCCTCGACTTTTCCAAGATCGACGCCGGCCAGATGGTGCTCGATCCGGCTCCCTTCAACCTGGCCGAGGCGATCGAGGATGTGGCGACGCTGGTTTCGACGCGCGCCAAGGAGAAGGATCTCGAGCTCATCGTGCGCGTCCAGCCGGGCCTCGACAGCCACTTCATCGGCGATGTCGGGCGCATCAGGCAGATCGTCACCAACCTCCTCGGCAATGCGGTAAAATTCACCGACGAAGGCCATGTGCTGGTCGACGTCACCGGCGAGCGCGTGCCGATGGGAACGAAGCTGACCATCTCGGTCACCGATACCGGCATCGGCATCCCCGAGGACAAGCTGAGGGCTGTGTTCGAAAAGTTCAGCCAGGTCGACACCTCCTCGACCAGGCGGCACGAGGGTACCGGGCTCGGCCTGGCCATCACCTCGCGGCTGGTCGATCTGATGGCCGGCGAGATCGGTGTCGAGAGCGCCGAAGGCAAGGGCTCGACCTTTTGGTTCACGGTGACGCTGCCGCGCGCCGTCCAGGAGGGCGCGCAGCGGATCATGCCGGTGGACGTGACAGGGGCACGGGTGCTGATCGTCGACGACAATGCCGTCAACCGCTCGATTCTCAGCGAGCAGATGGCGTCCTGGACGTTCGATTCCTGCGCGGCTGAAAGCGGAGCCGAGGGGCTGAAGGTACTGATCGCGGCGGCCGCCTATGGCGTGGCGGTCGACTGCGTCGTGCTCGACTACCAGATGCCGGGCATGAGCGGCGCCGAAATGGCGCGCATCGTGCGCAATACCGACGGCCTCGCGCACACGCCGATCATCATGCTGACGTCCGTCGACCAGTCGCTCGCCAACACCAGTTACCGCGACCTAGGCATCGACGCGCAGCTCATAAAGCCGGCCCGCTCCTCCGTTCTGCTGGAGACGTTGGTCGCCACCATCCAGCGCCATCGCCACAGCACGGACGGCTGCCGACCGTGCTGTGGCG
>NZ_RZOT01000850.1:0-1405 GCF_003999085.1 Mesorhizobium sp. M4A.F.Ca.ET.090.04.2.1 | reverse complement strand
GTGTAGGCGCTGGATATGTCGCCGGCATGGGCCGCCTGGCAGAGACCGGCGAGGGCAAGCGGGATCAGAGGCGCACGCATGGCGGACAACTCCGTTTCGAGTTGCCGGGAGCGTACCGCCAATCGCTATTTCTTCAAGCTGGCTTCGATCAGCAAATCGGCGTTGCGGGCGACCGACGCCGCCGGTCCGCCGAGGCCGAACAGCTGGCCGCTGATATAGGCGCCCTCGATCAGCAGCAGCAGGCCGTCGCCAAGCGTGTCGGCATCGGCGGCGCCCATTGCGGCCGCCATGGCGCGCAGGCGGCGGCGCAGTTCCTGCTTGTTGGTCTCACTGACGATGCGCGCCGGATGACTGTGATCGGGATATTCCACCGCCGCATTGGTCATGCCGCAGCCGCGATAGTCGGGTTTTTGCGTGCGCTTGCCGACGCGGGTGAGGAAAGCCACGATCTGCGCGCGCGGGTCGCCCGGATGCGCATCGACAGCCTCGTCGAAGCGCTCCCAGAATTCGAGATCGTATTTGCGCAGATAGGAGGCGGCGAGTTCGTCCTTGGAGGGAAAGCTGCGGTAGAGGCTGGGCTTGGTGACGCCGGCGCGCTTGACGATCTCGTCGACGCCGATCGCTCTTATGCCTTCGCGGTAGAACAGGTCGCGCGCCACGTCGAGAATCTTGTCGGCGGCCTTCGGACGCGCTGGCGCGTGATCCCCGCTGATGGATGCTTCAATTTTTTTGTCCGGTGGCATGCCACGACTCGCTTGACAATGTTACTGACCGGTACGTATTCATAGCCCCATCCAATTGCAACGTACCGGTCAGTAACATGATAGCTCAGTCTCGTCCGTTTGGCCAGCGCTACGCTTTCGTCGTGGTCGGCGTTATCTTTCTTTGCCTGCTGATCGCGGCCGGGCTTCGTTCGGCGCCGTCGGTGATGATGCTGCCGCTGGAGGAGAGTCTTGGCTGGCGGCGCGACGTGGTCTCGCTGGCTGCCGCGATCGGCATCTTCCTCTATGGCCTGACCGGGCCGTTCGCGGCAGCCCTGATGGAGCGGATCGGGCTGCGCCGCACGCTGCTAATTTCGTTGCTGGTGATGTCGGGCTCGACGGCGCTCAGCCTGCTGATGACCAAGCCGTGGCATCTGCTGATCACCTGGGGCGTGCTTTCCGGCATCGGCTCGGGTGCGGTCGCAACCGTCCTCGGCGCCACCATCGTCAATCGCTGGTTCAAGACCAATCGCGGCCTGGTGATGGGGCTGATGTCGGCTTCGAGCGCCACCGGCCTGCTTGTCTTCCTGCCGTTGCTCGCCTCGCTGGCGCAGGCGGGTGGCTGGAAGCCGGTCGCCATCGCCATCGCGATCGCCACCGCCGCCCTGGTGCCGGTGGTGTGGCTGCTGGTGCCGGAGCGTCCG
>NZ_RZOT01000084.1:0-13842 GCF_003999085.1 Mesorhizobium sp. M4A.F.Ca.ET.090.04.2.1 | reverse complement strand
CCGCCGAAGGGTGGGCGCCGCGGGCCGAACTCACCTTGTCAGGTGAACTCGACGTGGTCCGAACATCTCCCCAATTGCAGGCAGCGATGGAAGGTGCCACTCGGCTGCGCATCTTTCCGCGGGGTGATCTGCCGGGTTTGAACCGGCCCATCGCCGTGCTGGAACAGGTGGAATCAGACGAGGCGACAGCGTGGGAGTCCCGTCCGCTGGTCAAGGCGTTCGAAGTTCCCGCTCGCCTGAACCAGGCAATTAGGTTGGCGGCAGTTGCAGGGGAGACCTTAGTCGAAGAGTTCACCGCGTTTGCCGGCGAGCCGGTAGACGCGCCTGTCCTCCTCTTCCAGCCAGATCCTGGCGTCGATTTTGAGAACGCGCTTGAACTAAGATTCATTGGCAGTTCGCCCTTTCGAAGCACTCGGCCATGGCTGGCTATGGCTGTAACGCAGGAGGCTCGTTCAGCACTGAAGTTCGAACACCCTCCTTCTGACTTGGGAGACTGCATCCTCGATGGACGCTGTCTTCTGGCCTTCGTCGGGCAAGCTTCGCTCGACCTTGGTGATGGGCGTCTCACGTGGCGTAGCGCGGCCGAGCGCGAGGATACGAAGCGACTGATCCTCACAGGAGAGACTCTACGGCGGGTGCGCGAGACGGTGTTCCTAGGGACGCCAAAGGCTTGGCTTTCGGATGGTCAGCATCACACGCTGGTTTCGTCGGAAGACCTAATTTGGCGGTCGTTGGGGAGAGGCTCGTGGCGTTCTTCGAACAAACACGCGCCCCTGGGCAGGGTCGAGATCGCAATGAGGCGGGGCGGTGAACTGGTCGCTTGGACCTGCGCCGACGTTGCGCCGCGTGAATTGGTGCTATCGGGAGAACCGCGAACCCACTCGTTGAAAATCGAGAATCTGCTCGGGGCCAGCGTTGCGGCGAAGGGCGGTCAGATCCTTCCGATCTCCAGGAATGGTGATGACGCGCGCGTCGATCTTCGACTCCACACCCCAGGCGCGATGCTACACGTGGCGCTGCGATGGGACACCCAACTCGACCTAACGCTCGCTGATCCGATTGCCGAGCCGCTCCTGTTGACCCCGGACATGCGGCCCGCCGTAAGCCGGGCCCAGATTTCGATCGATCGACTGCATGGGTTCCGCCTGTTGGCGCCTGGCGGTCGCGACCTATGGCTGGTGGTTCGGCAGGGCGCAGGACAGCCCGTGCAGGCCACGCGTCGTATCGACGGTCTCGTCCCGCTATCGGCCTTTCAAGACGAATTGCGGGATCTCCTTGGTAGCTTTCCGGACCTCGATGCGGAGGTGCGCCTGAGCTGGGCCGGTCGAGGTGACCACTTCGCCGAGATCGCCTGGTACGACGAAGACCAGCCGCTGGTGGCCGAGAAAGGCATTTCGCCGTTCTCGGGCCTTTCGAGTATCCTTGGTTGGAATCTGGATGCGCTAGCGCTGACGCAGCCTACCGCGAAACTCTCCAACAACCTTCCACGCCTTTCCTTGCAGGAATTGCAGACGCGACTCCTGCAAGAGCTCGGTCCGGGCCCCTGGCTGATCTTCGGGCGAACCAATGACGGGACCTCGCTCAGACCGAAGGTGGTCGCCCAACCACCGGGCGACGACGATCGTGGAAGTGCGCTTCGTCTGGCCTTCAGGATCGCACGACGTGACGCCCGGGACGATGCATTTGCTACAGTGTTAAAGCACCCGGAAGCCTTGAACCGCGCTGATCTCCGCCTCTTGGTCGATCTGAGCGTGGCCGCGCGGGATCGCAACGTGCCCGTGCCGGCGATCGATGCCCTGCGGTCACTTTGCCGTGCCCCCCAGGCGGCTCCGTGGATCCTGTCGACCTGCGACACTCTTGAGGAGCGCGACGCCGTGATCCGGCTACAAAGTGAGTTACCCTTCCTCTGGTGCGCAACGGAAGTCGAGCACTGGGTGTCTGCGTTTCGAACGAGAATTGACGAGTTGGAGCGCCGCCTGGAACGGTTGGAACTACCGACTGCCGACGCAGGGCGCAATGTGGCGGCCGCCCTCGGCCAAATCGCTGATCTGGAGCCCGGGCTAGCGACTCATGCGTGGATCACCTTCCTATTGGTCGCGCCACGAGCAGATTTGGAACCCGGCCTCATCGGAAGGCTATGCCGGCGTCCGAAGGAAACGCTTCGGGAACTCGCCGAAGCGTTCGTGACTCGTCAGAGTGAGCATCGCGAGCCACCGACCGGATTGCATCTCGCGGGGCTCCTGCCAGAGCGACGCGAGCTTTGGGAGCGGTACGACCCAGCCTTCGCGGATTTGATCGCTGCTCCCCTAGTGGCGGCGCGAATGGCGGCCGGCAAACTCCATCAAAACCCGCAGGTTGTCGGACGATGTCGGGCCGCTTGGCTCCACGACCGTCAGCTCTTCGAGAGCGCTCTCGCCGTCGCCCTTGGACGCGAGACTATAGACCCCGGCACCACCCAACGAATGGACCTGTGATGGAAATCGAGAGGCTTCTGGCGCGGCTGCCACGCGATGCTGCAGATGCGATTGTCGGTATGGCTCGACTCCGTTCAGTCGATCTCAATCGGCATCTGCGTGAGGGCTTGGGTGCGCGCGCTGGTCAGCCTAACTCGGCCCTCTCCGAACCGTTTGTCGAAGGCGCTTATCCCTGGTTGCCGTTAGAGGGCGGTTGGGGCGGATTGCCGGCTGGCCTTTTGCACCCAAGAACGCTCGAAGTTCTGCGTGAAGTCGCATACCCGCCCTACACCCACCAGGTGGACGCTTGGAAGCAGCTTTGCGGCGAACGCGCCGCTTCGGTGATCGTGTCGAGCGGCACAGGCTCAGGGAAGACAGAATGCTTTTTGACACCGATTTTGGATGGGCTGGTTCGATCCTCCGATAGCGGTGCAAAACCGCTCGAAGGAGTGCGCGCGCTGATGCTCTATCCGCTCAACGCACTTATCGCCAGCCAGGAGGAGCGGCTGTCAAAGTGGTTCGCCCCCTTCGGCGGAGCGCTGCGCTACTGCCTCTACAATGGCGACACGCCGGAGAGTGTGCGGAGCACCGCCGCGCGTGGGGAACCCTGGAAGGTCGCTGATAGGACGACACTCAGGCGCTCGCCTCCGCCGGTTCTTGTCACCAACGTTACCATGCTGGAGTACATGCTGATCCGGCAGAAGGACGCACCGATCCTGCGGGCGTCACAAGGTACGCTTGACTTCGTGGTACTGGACGAAGCGCACTCATATGTCGGCGCCCAGGCGGCCGAAATTGCTCTCCTACTACGCCGCGTCGCGCTTGCTTTCGGTCGCAAACCCGAAGAGCTCCGATACGTCGCGACCTCAGCGACGATCGGCGGCCCGGACGCCGCCGAGCTACGATCCTTCCTTCGAGATCTGTCAGGCGCACCAGAGCAAAATATTCACGTGGTAAGAGGTGTTAGGGCGTCGCTACCGGCCTCTCCTGCCCTCAATAGCAATCTCATCGAACTTGACGAGATAGCGGGCATGGAACCGCTCCAGGCCGGTGAGATCTTCGCTAAGTCTGCACCGCTAAGGGTCCTGAGGGAGCAGTTCAGAGCCGGCGCCATCGTAGGCTGGAGCGGCTGGAGCGCGCAGGCGCGCCAGATCGGCGGCGCGGACGTAGACCCGAGGCGCCTGCTTGTCGAAGCGTCAAGGGCGAAGGACCCACATTCCGATCCGGCGCTGGCCAGCGCTGGCGGAGACTCAATCCTGCCGGTCCGCCTACACCTCTTCCACCGGACGCTTTCCGGTCTCTGGGCCTGCGTGAACCCGACCTGTCCCGGGCGGCCCGCCGCATCTGAAGCAGCCGACTGGCACTTCGGCGCCGTCTTCCTCGAATCGCGAGAGCATTGCTCACACTGCGGATCGCTCGTGCTCGAATGGGCCTATTGCATTCAATGCGGCGATGGTGCGCTCAAGGCTGAAGAAACTGCCGACGGATCGCATCTTGTGGCCTGGACAGGCGGCACAGGGGACGGTGAGTTCGAGCAAACGCTCGATCGCGACGAAACCTTCGGCGCCGAAGACGACACACAAGACGATGCGCCGCTGACCACATCCCCGGTCGTGAACCGCCGATATTTAGGGGCGCGCGGGGCACGGCCGTCTCCGATAATCCGCTTCGAGCCAAAAACCGGTGCGATCGTCGAGACCGTGGACGGCGCGGGGTTACCAACGACCGCGAGCCGCCACGTAGGTGAGTGTCCATGTTGCGGCTGGGCACCCAAGAAGGTGGACCTCGAGGCCGGCGTGCTTCGATCGCTCGTCGCGGGTGCGCCCTACTTGATGTCTCAGATCACCCCTGGACTCGTCGGGCACCTATCGCCAAAA
The DNA here is from genome assembly GCF_003999085.1 of Mesorhizobium sp. M4A.F.Ca.ET.090.04.2.1. NCBI lineage: Bacteria > Pseudomonadati > Pseudomonadota > Alphaproteobacteria > Hyphomicrobiales > Phyllobacteriaceae > Mesorhizobium > Mesorhizobium sp. M4A.F.Ca.ET.090.04.2.1. Next base: position 9,512 of record NZ_RZOT01000084.1, on the reverse strand, counting down.
CCTGACGCTGACGAGCCCTTGCCGCTCGACGGCCGGCAACTGATTACCTTCACCGATGCGCGGCAGGGCACGGCCCGACACGCGGCGAACTTGCAGGTGGCATCGGAGCGCGGCTTCGTCCGAAGCTTTCTCTACCACTTTGTGCAGGATCGTCCCGTGCGGGACGACCAGGCCATCGCCGCGATCGAGGCTAAGCTCAAGCGACTGGCCTCCGACGAGCAGGACGGGATCACTCTCAGCCTCATGGCTGACCTTCGGTTGGCGCGAATCAGGCTCGAAGGGGTCGCCACCCCGAAGGCCTGGCGCCAACTTGTCGATCGACTCGCCGCTGAGCCCACAATCAACCGCTTTCTCTCGAATCTCTGGGTCGAGCGCGAAGAGACTTTCTCCGACCCAGCGCGGCTCGCTGAATTCATGCTATATCGGGAGATCATGCGACGGCCCGTCCGCGCCAACAGCGCTGAGACATTGGGCCTTTTGCGCTTGACCATTCCCGGCCTGGACGAGCCCAACGTGGTCGTTCCGGCTTCCGCAACGCGCTTAGGGTTGAATGCAGACGACTGGCGCGACCTCGTGCGCCTTCTCCTTACGCATTTTGTCCGAACTAACGTCATCCTGGATTTCGACGCTAAACGTTGGATGCGTTGGATTGACCGCCGCCAGAGCCACGTGGAAATGGTACCTTTCGAGCCTGCGCTTCCCTCAAGCCGATACGTCCGCTTCTGGCCACACCCCTACGGTCCAAGACCTTCTCGCGTGGTTCGGATGCTTGTCCAGGCGCTTGGTCTCGATCGCGATGATCCAAGCGTTCGGGATGACTTGAACGAACTTCTGCGGGCAGCATGGTCGACGTTGCAAAGGTTCATGACGGTCAGTCCGAATGGCTTCCGGCTACGGCTCGGCGACATGAATGTCACGCCGATCGAAAGGGCCTTCTGGTGCCCCAACACTCGACGTCTGGTGGACACGACCTTCCGCGGACTAAGCCCATACGACAAGCTCGGTGTGCACCCGAAAGCCGAAGCCGTCGACATGCCGACCCTGCCGTTTCCATGGCGCCGTGATGCCCACGGAGGTCGCGTCTCCGATTCAATTCTCGACGACTGGCTAGCGACCGATGAACGTGTCTCGCTCCTGAGGGCCAAGGGGGCCTGGGGCGATCAGCAGGATCGCGCGGCGAGGTTCTCGCCGTGGCTGCGCGCGGCGGAGCACTCCGCTCAGCAACCGAGTTTCCTGCTCCGCGACTACGAAAACGCCTTCAAATCTGGAAAAGTCAACGTCCTTGGATGCTCGACCACCATGGAGATGGGCGTTGACATTGGAAGCATCGAGGCGGTTCTAAACACCAATGCGCCACCGGCGATCGCTAATTACCGGCAGCGTGTCGGCCGGGCGGGACGGGCGCGTCAGCCGATCGCTCTTGGCCTGACGATTTGCAAGGATCGACCGCTCGACCGACTCGCGTTCGCAGATCCCGGCGCCTTCCTGGCGCGAGAAGCGCCCGCGCCGGTGGTCAGTCTCGAAAGCCCAACCATCGCTCGACGTCACGCCCACGCCCTTCTTCTTGCGCGCTTTCTGGCCACTCAGGGCGCCGAACTTCACAAACTGACGAATGGCGCCTTTTTCGGCCTCGGACTCAGCGCAGAAGTCCTGAATAACTTGCCTTGGCGTCGCTTCCTAGCATGGCTCGACGCCGCCGCTGCAGGTCTCAAGACGATGACATCGGATCTTGAGGAGGTGTTGCGCGGGACCCCCGTGCGACCAGACCCCGACCTCTTCGAAGGTGTCCGGGATACGATCGAGCGCATTCAGTCGGATTTGAGCGCGGAATGGGACGCACTAAGGGGCGATGAGCCGGATGCCGAAACCTCTGTGGTATCCAAGGCGCGGGACTTCCAACGTCGGAGGCTCCAGGGAAATTACCTTTTGGGTGAACTCGCCGGTCGCGGATTCCTACCGTCATATGGCTTCCCGAGCGACGTGGTGTCCTTCGTGACGGAGACTGGGGTCGAGCGACACAAGCGAGAGGACTCTGGCGAGAACCGCTTTAGTTCTCGAGGATACCCATCCCGACAACGCGACATCGCCATATTCGAGTATGCGCCTGGGCGGAGCTTGGTGGTGGACGGTGTCGTGCGAGAGTCCGCGGGCGTCACGCTGAATTGGAAACGCCCCGCCGATAAGGCCGGTGTGCGGGAGGTGCAAAGCCTTCGTCAGATGCGCCATTGTCAGTCCTGCGGCGCGTTACTGTCGGCGCCATCCGCCGTGTCTCCCGGCGCCTGCCCCGATTGCGGCAGCTCTGACTTCAAGATCATGCGATTCCTCGCTCCAGCCGGTTTTGCCGTCGACGCGCGCTACGAAGTTCATGATGACCCCTCGGACACCGGGACTTCAATGCTCGTCGACCCCTGGGTCTCGGCGCGCACTCTGGCTTGGCGCGCTCTCCCGGACCCAAACGTCGGGCGCCTCCGGACCGGCTCGGACGGTCTGGTCTTCTGGTTCAATCCAGGTCCGCACGGCCATGGGTTCGAGGTCTGCCTGCACTGTGGCCGCGCGGAAGCCGAACACCAAGCGGATGGCACCGGGTCCCTCGCGGGGCACCGTCCACTTCGCGGAGGCCCCCGTGCGGCCGACGAACGCACCTGCACAGGCGCGCCGGAGATCAACCCCTATGCCGTGGCGCGCCATCTACGACTCGGTCACGAAATTCGAACCGACGTCTGCGAAATACAACTCTACGACTGCGCCAGCCGTGAAGTGGCGCTGACGGTGGCTTTGGCGATCAGAGAAGCGGCCGCGCGTCGCCTCGGCGTGGATGCTGACGAGATGGGCTTTGCGGCGCCTCCCGCCATCCATCCTGCCGGCCAGCGCAATTGGACCGCTGCTGTCTTCGACCGGGCGAGCGGAGGCGCCGGCTTCTCTGCCACGATAGCTCGTGATCCCATCGGCATACTTAACGAGGCTAGAGACTTGCTGGACTGCAGCAAGTTGGGCCGTTGTGGCGATCCCGATGCAGTATTCGCCTGCCCTCGCTGCGTGCTCTCGGTTGATAGCCAACATGCGGTCGAAGGCACCGACCGGAGGGCAGCGCATTCCCTACTCACCGCCATTGGACGCAGTCTGGACCTTCCCAAGCGCTTCCGACTGTTCGGACCTGCCACCGAATATGAATCCGCACCTCTCCCCCAAGCACTCTCCGACCGCCTTGGGGACGATGCGTCGAATACACTGGTCGTGTTCATGTCAGGGCCTCCTGCAGAGTGGGAATTGGAGACTTGGCAAATGGCGCCCGTTCTGGAACGCTGGGGCGCTCGCGGGCGCGGGGTGCAGATCGCAGTCGACGCGAGCGCGCTGACCGCTACCGATGCCGTCACGCGTCGGAACGTGGTACTATGGGCTCAGCGCGCACGCGTCGACATCGTAGCGCGAAACGAAGTCGACAACGACGCCTGGCTGGCGGGTGTGGTCTCGACACGTGGGCTAACCGCTTGGGCATCATCGTCTGCATCCGCGAAGGCCGTGGGTATTGGTTGGGGCTCTGTCTCCGATGCTCCGGTGGTACGAGGTGCAACGGCGCTTGCCGCGCCGCGGGAGCGGCTAGATGTATCCGCCCTGCTCTCGGCCGGCGGCAGTGAGGCCATTTTCGAGATTGCTGATGAGCTCGACGGACCAGCCGCGGGTTTCGGTGCCCGGCTCAGGGCGCTGTTGCGCGCGCGCTCGACGGAATTAGCGCAGGTATTCTCTGCCCCGTGTTTGGAGATTCGCTATTCGGACAAGTACCTGTTCAATCCGCTGTCCATCCGTCTCCTGACGGAAGTGGTCGCCGCCTTCAGCGACTATGACACCAACGTCAAAGTGCAGACTCTCGCCGCCAAGACCGGCGGTGGGGCTCGTACAGGACCGTGGTTGCATAGGGATTGGGCCGACCTAGTTACGCGTACGGCGGTTATGGAGCAATCGCTTGTCGAGGTGGTGCCGAAAGTGCAGGTGTCACAAGTCCAATCCGCGCCGCACCGCCGTCGCCTTGAATTTCGAACGCCGCGTGGCTCTGGCACGATCTTCTTTGATCAGGGAATGGGCTCATGGCGAGTTACCGACGAACACCACGATCATGCTAGCTCAATCTCTGAGCAGGTGACGAGCCTTAAACGACCGTTCTCAGTTCTCAACGGTCTAGATGGGACGTTCCTTGCGGTGAGACTTGACTGAGAGTCGACTCCTCAAGGAATGCACGGTTCAGCGTGAATGGCGCGTCCGGCCAACTTTGGCGCCTGAAGGCAGCTGTTTTTGCGACGTTCGCCTATAGCGTCGCAGGCGGCTGCATCCCTAATGAGCACTGAGAACCATGACCTGTGACCATATAGACAACGACGATTATCCCGTTAGTTCACAGCGCAGCAGGATAATGCGTTCGGTACGGCAAAAGGACACGTCGCCCGAGATGAAAGTGCGATCGGCTCTTCATGCCGCCGGTCTGCGATACCGCCTTCATGTTAAGGGCCTCCCGGGAACGCCGGATCTCGTTTTTCCCCGGCGAAAGGTCGTGGTATTCGTTCATGGCTGTTTCTGGCATCGCCATCCGGGCTGCCATCTCGCGACCACGCCAAAGTCCAGGGTCGCGTTCTGGACGGAGAAGTTTAGGCGCAATCGGGAGCGTGACGCCGCTGCTGCGGGCGCACTTCGTTCGCGGGGCTGGGCTGTCGTGGAGGTGTGGGAATGCGAGATAAAGCGTAACGACTACCTGGAGCCGCTCCTACAAATATTGCGACTGGCGATAGATGCGCGGATGAGCCAACCACACCGCCTTCATCGAAGCTTTAACGCTAGTCTCAGACGGAAAACTTCCGAATCCGGAACGCGAGGTGCGGAGGGAGGATGAATTCGAATTCGTCGCCAAGGTGCAGCACCGTGGTGACCTCGAAGTGAAGCTGGCGATGGTGATTTGGACAGACCGTAATGACGTTTTGCGGCCCCAGCACATCAACGCTGAGTGTCGATACCTGCACCACGTGGTGAGCTTCGACATACGGCATACCATCCGGTTTGAAGAACGTGGCCCAAGCCTGACCCAAGACGTCGCAGCCCTGACACCTGGTTGTTCGTTAGCTTCACCATTGCTCCGATCGGCCCGCGTTCCACGTATCGGCTAATCCGGTGCTTGATGATCGGAGTAGCATCGCGCGTCAAATCCCACACCGCTTTGCGTATTTCGGGGTTTTGCAGGTCGGGTGCGCTTGCGAGTAGGGGCAGCTGATCAACGTTCGTACTAAAGTCGACAAGTGAGTCGATGAAGGCTTGTGCGGTGGCGGTACCGCCCCGCAACGCCGGTTCTAGTCTCGGAAGAGAAGGGCGGATGTCGAAAGATACCGCTAGTCGTAACTTTTATTGCCGGTGCCGGCAGATCGACGTTCCGACCTTCCGATCGTTGAAACGCTCCGGTGGATCTGCAATCTGAGTTCGCCGATATCGGAAACGTCGGATAGACGAATGGGATAGTCGGCCGTCTCCAATTTAACTCGACGGTCGTTCGGGTCGAGGTCGGCGAGGGCCTTACTGTCGACCCACGCCCCCTCAAGATTGCCACCGAGCACCGCGAGGCGGGCTAAGATGGTTTCAAGGGTCGCGATATAGTCCGGGTTGTAGGCGGGCTTGCCTCGGGAGACGCCGCCATTCGAGTGAAGCACGATGTCGACCCCGATGGCCGTTTCTTCGACCTCGAACTCTGCGTCCAGTATCTGACCATCCTCACCGAAAGCCGTCAAGACATTTTCCTCACGGCGCCGAGTGTTGGGCGAGCGACGCAGGGTTCCGATTCTCTGCCTCGCTAGCGATCATGCCAAGAATCTGACATCTATGCATCTTGTCGGGACCAAAACCTTATGTCGAACCTTTTACTGCAGTTGGCAGACCCGGACGAAGTGGCTGCGATCGTCGATGATGTGCGCCGGGAGGCTCGGTACGTTGTTACGGACTTTTCCGTCGAACTGGTGGTTTCGAAATTTCGCGATGAGGCCGAGACGGAAGGGGACATCTACGTTCCGGAGTATCAGCGAAGCCTCGCTTGGAACGAGGAGCAAAGCTCCTATTTCATCGAGAGCCTCATCCTCAGGGTCCCAGTTCCTCCGGTATTCCTCTATGACGTCGAGGGGCGCTTGGAGATCGTTGACGGCTCGCAACGGATCCGAAGCCTAGTACGATATTTGCGGGATGGGTTCGCGCTGAGAGGTCTCGAGAAGCTAGACATACTGAACGGATATCATTTCGCCGATTTGCCGCCCTCGGTGCAGCGGCGTCTCAACAACACGCCAATACGTTCGTTCGTCTTGGACCAGGGAACCGACGAAAGCACCCGTGTTGAGCTGTTCAGGCGCCTCAACACATCAGGAAAGCGACTTGAAGACGCCGAAATACGGAAAGGCGTTTACCGCGGTGCCTTCCTCGATCTGGTGATTGAAAGGGCTGCATCAGACCTCTTTAAGAGCTTGACGCCCCATATGGCCAAGGGCGTCGACGCTCGCAGCGAGCGTCAAGAGCTAGTCACGCGCTTTTTCATCTACTGCGACCGCTACCTGGCGTTCCGCCACGATGTCAGGAAATTCCTCGACTCCAACATGGACAAGCTGAACAAGTCCACTGACGAAGCGCGGCTCTCGGAGATGGGCGCCGAATTCGAGCGGACAATGCAGTTTATCCGCATGTACTATCCGAAGGCCTTCTATCGGCCGGATGGAGGGAAACGCGTTCCTCGTGTCCGCTTCGAAGCCATTGCCGTTGGAACGGCGCTCGCCTTACGGAGCGATCCGGCCTTAAGGCCGCCATCGGATGCATGGCTGCGGTCGAAGCAGTTCGAGGAGCTGGTGCGGACGGACGCCAGCAACAGTGCTCCGAAGCTCCGGGGGCGTATCGAATACGTCCGCGACAGCCTGCTCGGCCGTCCGTATGAGCGTTGAGGGACGCTTTCGCGTCCGCGCGCAGGACGTGTCCGAGTACCTAAAGTCTCTGCAGTCGCTGGAGCGTGTTTACAACATACCCGGCCGCAGTTTCTACCGCGCAACGGCGGCGATCACGGCGTCCCGCGCCTCCGCCTTCATCATGATGTACAACTGCATAGAGTTCGGTTCCCGAGAGGCGTTGGTAGGGCTGCGACAGGAGATCCTGGCAGGCGGTGGCGGCTTTATGGCTCTGAAAGACTACTGGCAGGAAGAGATAGCCCGAGCTCACTTCCGCGACCGGCTCACCCAGGGCGCCAACCACGACAGCCTCATCCGCGACGTGGCCAGGTTCGCGCCTGGGGTCGTGGACTGGAAATCAGACCTGCGCCGTCTGCCGTTTTCCGGAAATGTCGACAACGAGGAATTGCTACGCTTCGTCGCGCGGATCGAAAGCCGATGGCGACCACCGCGATCTTGCCTCGGCGGTTCCGACCTGGTCCTTATAAGACAGATGCGCAACACACTTGCTCATGGCGCCGAGACGTTCGAGACCGTCGGTTCCCAATTCAGCACTCAGGACATTACCGAGAAGTTTCGACGGACAAGGATCTTCATGGTCTCGCTCATTAAGGGGCTTGAGCGCTACAAGACAAGGCAGCACTACCGCCGCGTTTAGGCGGGTACTTCTTCGAGACCGCAGTGGGTCGCCAGTGCTCGCGCGAAGTCTTGGTTCTTAGTTAGCCCACTCTTCATGTAGCGGCGAAGAAATCCCTCGGCGGCGCGGACGGATAATGTCTGTGCATCGTTCAAGCCAAAGCTCGCGATCGAGACGCGGCGTTCGTCTGCCGGTCCTTCACCCGCCCCAGGTATGTAGCGTGAAGTCTGCTTAGGGCCACCCCACGCCGCGTTGTGCTGGGAAAGCGTCTCGGTACCGTGTTCCTGATAGGCAAGGCTGTGGGCTTCCGAGGCCACCAGACGTTGTCCGACCCAGGTCGCCACAGGCACGCTCACAGCGTTGCCAACAAGGCGCCAGCGCCCGCGCTCGCCCTTATTGGTGTCGCGGGCAGCCGCCGTCCAGCCAGCGGGGAAACCTTGAAGGCGTTCCGCATCCTCGATGCCAGGCGTCTGAAACAGTCCAGTTTCCACCGTCCAAATAGCAGGCGGTGAAGGTATGCTTAGGCCGGAGCCCCCTTTTAGGGGTGGTACTGCATCAGGGGTCCAACCCACGCCACGATTGCCCTCAGTCCAGTAAAATCCGATGTTGGCCGCCCAATCGCTTGCGGGCGCTACGCGGTCGATACCGTCGAAGAGGAGGTTTCCGGGGTCACCCTCCAACATGCCGACGATGAAAATGCGCCGGCGTCGATGCGGAAGCCCAAATTCCCGAGTGTCCAGCACGCGGTACGCCCAGCGGTAGCCGCGTTCGGCTAGCTCGGCGGTAACGTACCGTACTGCCTTGCCCTTCTGCAGATTTAGGGAGAACGCAACGTTTTCGAGAACTATAGTATTCGGCTTCTTCGGTGTAGCGTCGAGCAACCTGAACACGTGCGACACCAGCCCGGACTGGCTGCCGTCCAAACCAGCCATCCGTCCAGCTTGACTGAGATCCTGGCAAGGCCAGCCACCGACAAGGGCGTCGCACTTGGGGAGACGAGGCATGGCCGTGACATCGTCGACAAGACTGATCTCCGGAAAGCGGCTTCGCAAGACGGCCTGTGCCGCAGAATCCTTTTCGCACATCAGGGACGTCTTTAGGCCCGCTTTGGCGAAACCCACCTCGAATCCACCAATTCCCGAAAATAGGCTTGCGACGGTCTGATTCGACATGAGATTCTCCGAATCCCTTATCAGTTAACAGAGATCCGTTTCAAACTCGAGAAAATAAATCGCAGCTTGGCTAGCGCCAAGCTGGCCAATATGGCTCGATCGCCCATCTGCGCAGGCAGGGCGAAGGTCGTGTTTCAGGAAAGTCGGGGAATTCACTCAGAGTTCAAGGTAGAACTTTCTAGCCGGTTGGCCCGAAAGCAGGCCTGTTGAAGCGTCTGCTTCGGGTCACGTCACGAAGATACTCGCACCGAATTGAAGGTCCGTTATGGAAGATCCGAGGCCCGAAGCTTCCAGTCCGCTATCGGCCCCAAGAATGACGGGCTGCAATGCGCCATATCGGTCGTATAAAGTGCCCCCATCCGTTCCCGAAAGCCGTCGTCTGTTACCTGGCTCGTGAGCTGCCGGCAGTCTATCCGAGGTTTCGTTACAATTGTCGGCGGACATCTCGAACATCGTTGCAATTGACGCACACGGATATCTATTAGATGGCGGTAAATCGGACGGTAGCCGCTATTCTCGAGACGGCGGATTCTGCCATTGAGGGGGATGTACCGGCATGCGACTCATCCAGAACAAGGCGTCCGATGATCATCGGACCGCTGTCGCCCATGTTTTGGAGGGCGCTGAGCAGATCAGCATCGCCGTCGCCTTCCTAAAAGAGGGTGGCGCACGGATCATCGGGCTGCTCCTAGAGGCACGCCTGAAGCAGGGCGCTAAAATTGAAGCTTTCCTCGGTACTGATTTCTACATCAC
>NZ_RZOT01000849.1:0-1406 GCF_003999085.1 Mesorhizobium sp. M4A.F.Ca.ET.090.04.2.1 | reverse complement strand
AAACGGCCCCTTACTCCAGCTGTTGCCATAGGCAAGCTTCGCGACATCGCCGCAGCAGCCTTGCTCGCCGGGATTCTTGATCTGCGTTGCCGGCCCATTCGGCCCCAGAATGACGGTGATGTAGCTCGGCTCGACGCGCGAGCAGCTCAGTTCCGGACCGCCATCCTGCGGCTGGTAGATGCTTGTGCCACCCTTCGGCGTGTAGATACAGCCGATATTGCCTGACGGCGTGTTGAACTCCACCTGCCCTTCACCATTCCCTGGAATGGTCTGGCTGCCGGCATATGCCTGAGGCAGCCAGACGAGTGTCGCGACCATCGCGGCCGACAGTGTCCGTACAAGCATGAAATTCCCTCCGCTTCGGCCGATGCACATTCGAGACCGAACGGCCGGCCCATCAAACACAAATTGGTGCGCGCCTGAAAAGCATTGGCCGACGGATGTATCGAGACGATGCCGGGCACCCCCGGCCGTCGCCTTCTCAATGCCCCGGCCGCCCTTGGACATCACGAAAGCCAATCCTGAAAGACACGCGGAGGCAGCTTTTCGGTCTCCCCGGTTCGTTCGCATCAGGAAATTCGGCTGAATCGGAGGGCGAAGCGGTTCACAAAACTGTGTTTTAAGCTTCCCTTAGGGAAGGTCGTTCGGCCGCCTCCGCGACTGCTCTAATCAATTGAAATAAAAAGGCATTCCACGCAGTGGAGGCGACCGCATCGCCGTCCGATCTGTTGCGCATGGGCAACGGCTTGTGCGCGGGTTCACATTCCCCGGGAGAAAATTAATGGAAAATGATCAATTGGTGTTACTATCCGTAACAAAACTAGAAAAGGTTTGGGCGGGATCGTGATTCGGGTCGGCAGACCGAGACGTTCACTATCGGAGAAAAGTCCTAGCGACGCCAGAAGGCAGCCGCCCCTGACCCCAGTGTCATCGATGCGAACCTTCTGGGGACTGATGCGAGCCTACTGGTTCTCGGATCGCTGGAAGGAAGCCTGGACCCTCACCCTTGTCATCGCGCTGCTTACGGCGCTGTCCAGCAAGTCCGGCGTCTGGTTCGCCGAAGCGTCGGGTGAGCTGGTCAATTCGATCGCCTTCTTCCACGACGCCGCAAACACCACCCCTCTCCAGACACTGCTGACCAACGCCGGCATCCTCATCCTGATCGTCGTGCTCAAGGATGCGGGCTTCACCGGCATACGCAGCCTCGTTTCGGCAACGCTGCACCGCAAATGGCGCGGCTGGCTGGACAGCCGCTTCAACGAAGCGCTCCTCGACACCAATCACACGCATTTCCACGCCCAGCACGGCTCGTCCGACTCTGTCGCTCCCGACAACATCGACCAGCGCGTCCAGGAATCGATCAAGGACATGACCGGCGGTGCCATCGGCCTCGCCATGGGCGTGAT
>NZ_RZOT01000848.1:0-1409 GCF_003999085.1 Mesorhizobium sp. M4A.F.Ca.ET.090.04.2.1 | reverse complement strand
GCGGCCGATCCAGTCGGTCCGCCCGCCACGCCCGGATTGGCTGCGGACGCCGACATCGCGCTGCTTCTCCACACTTCCGGCACCACCTCGCGTCCGAAGCTGGTGCCATTAAGCCATGCCAATCTTGCCGCCTCGGCCGAGCATATCGGCGCGACGCTCGGCCTGACATCGGCCGATCGCTGCCTCAACATCATGCCGCTCTTCCACATTCACGGGCTGATCGCGGCGGTGCTGTCCTCGCTCGCCGCTGGCGGCAGCGTCTTCTGCACGCCGGGCTTCAATGCGCTGCGCTTCTTCCACTGGCTGGGCGAGGCAAAGCCGAGCTGGTACACGGCGGTGCCGACCATGCACCAGGCGATCCTGCCGCGCGCGGCGCGCAACGCGGATACTCTCGCGGCGACACCATTGCGTTTCATCCGTTCGTCCTCGGCGTCCTTGCCGGCGCAGGTGATGGCCGAACTGGAGGCGACCTTCGGCTGCCCGGTGATCGAATCCTACGGCATGACCGAAGCCGCGCACCAGATGGCCTCCAACCGGCTGCCGCCCGGCCAGCGCAAGCCGGGCAGCGTCGGCGCCGCAGCCGGGCCAGACGTGGCGGTCATGGCGCCGGACGGGCAGTTGCTGAAACCGGGCCAAACCGGCGAGATCGTCATTCGCGGACCCAATGTGACGGCCGGCTACGAGAAGAACCCCGACGCCAATGCGAGTGCTTTCGCCCATGGCTGGTTCCACACCGGCGATCAGGGTGTGCTCGACGAGGATGGCTATCTGCGCGTTACCGGCCGGCTGAAGGAGATCATCAACCGCGGCGGCGAGAAGATCTCGCCGCTGGAAGTCGACGGCGTGCTGATGGATCACCCGGCGGTTGCGCAGGTCGTCACCTTCGCCATGCCGCACGACAAGCTGGGCGAGGAGGTGGCCGTGGCGATCGTGCTGCGCGAGGGGCAGAGCGCCAGCGAGTCCGACATTCGCGGCTTTGCCGCGGCGCGCCTCGCCGATTTCAAGGTGCCGCGCAAGGTGGTGATCCTCGACGAGATCCCCAAGGGCGCGACCGGCAAGCTGCAGCGCATCGGCCTCGCCGCAAAACTCGGGCTCGGCTGATGCGCGTCACCGTTTTCGGCGCCGGCGCCATCGGCGGCTATCTCGCCGCCAAGCTGGCGATCGCGGGCTCGGTCGACCTGTCGGTCGTGGCGCGCGGGGCGCATCTCGAGGCCATCAAGGCCGATGGCCTCAGGCTGATCGAGGGCGAGAGCGAGATTGCCGCGCCAGTGAGGGCGGCCGCCCGCGCGGAAGAGCTCGGCGTGCAGGACTATGTCGTGCTGGCGCTGAAGGCCCATTCGCTGGCGCCGGCGCTCGACCAGCTCGCACCGCTGCTTGGGCCGGAGACAGCGGTGGTCACCATGCAGAAC
>NZ_RZOT01000847.1:0-1410 GCF_003999085.1 Mesorhizobium sp. M4A.F.Ca.ET.090.04.2.1 | reverse complement strand
ACCCAGGAAGACACCAAGCTGTTGATGTCGCCGATGGCGACCACCGGCCAGGAAGCGGTCGGCTCGATGGGCACCGACACGCCGATTTCGGCGATGTCGGACAGATCGAAGCTGCTCTACACCTATTTCAAGCAGAACTTCGCCCAGGTCACCAACCCGCCGATCGACCCGATCCGCGAGGAACTGGTGATGAGCCTGGTGTCGTTCATCGGGCCGAGGCCGAACATCTTCGATCTCGTCGGCAATTCGCGTCGCAAGCGGCTCGAAGTGCGCCAGCCGATCCTGACCAATGGTGATCTTGAGAAGATCCGCTCCATCGGTCACACCGAGGACCGTTTCGACACCAAGACGATCGACATCACCTATGCTTCGAACGAAGGCGCGGCCGGCATGCAGGGCGCCATCGACCGGCTGTGTGAGCGCGCCGAGGCGGCGGTCGCCGGCGGCTACAACATCATCATCCTGTCCGACCGTCAGCTCGGGCCGGACCGCATCGCCATCCCGGCATTGCTGGCGACGGCGGCGGTCCACCATCATTTGATCCGCAAGGGATTGCGCACGTCGGTGGGGCTGGTCGTCGAGTCCGGCGAACCGCGCGAGGTGCATCATTTCTGCTGCCTTGCGGGCTATGGCGCCGAGGCGATCAATCCCTATCTCGCCTTCGACACGCTGCTCGACATGCACAAGCGCGGCGAGCTGCCGGCCGAAGTCGACGCCAATGAGGTCGTCTCCCGCTACATCAAGTCGATCGGCAAGGGCATTCTCAAGGTGATGTCGAAGATGGGCATCTCGACCTACCAGTCCTATTGCGGCGCGCAGATCTTCGACGCCATCGGGCTGAAGACCGACTTCGTGCAAAAATATTTCACCGGCACCGCGACGCTGATCGAAGGCGTCGGGCTGGAAGAGATCGCGGCCGAAACGGTCAGCCGCCACGCCGACGGCTTCGGCAACGACCCGGTGCTGCGCAACAGCCTCGAGGTCGGCGGCGAATACATGTTCCGCATGCGCGGCGAAGCGCATATCTGGTCGCCCGATGCGGTGGCCACCCTGCAGCACGCCGTGCGCCAGGGATCGTGGCAGACGTTCAAGGACTATTCCGCTCAGATCGACAGCGAGACGGCGCGGGCGCAGAGCATTCGCGGCCTGTTCAAGATCAGGCTGGCCGAAGAAACCGGGCGCAAGAAGGTCGCGCTCGACGAGGTCATGTCGGCGGCCGATATCGTCAAACGGTTCTCGACCGGAGCGATGTCCTTTGGCTCGATCTCCAGGGAAGCGCACACCACGCTGGCCCGCGCCATGAACACGATCGGCGGCAAGTCTAACACCGGCGAGGGCGGCGAAGAGGCCGACCGTTACCTGCCGCTGCCGGACGGCGGCAAGAACCCCGAGCGTTCGGCGATCAAGCAG
>NZ_RZOT01000846.1:0-1412 GCF_003999085.1 Mesorhizobium sp. M4A.F.Ca.ET.090.04.2.1 | reverse complement strand
GTGCGCGGCTCCGCCAGCTTCCCGATGATCCAGAAGCGGGCGGCAGAGATCGACTATTCCAGCGAGGAAACCAACTTTACGCTGGCGCTGACGACGCTTTCGGGCAAGCTCGACCGGCGCTCGCTGGTCATCATCTTCACCGATTTCGTCGATCCGATCAGCGCCGAGCTGATGCTGCGCACCGTCGGCCGGCTGACCGAGCGCCACCTGGTGCTGTTCATGATGATGAAGGATGTCGAGCTGGAGAGCCTGGCCGACATGCCGCCGGCGACGCCGGAGGACGTGGCGCGCGCCGTCACCGCTGGCGGCCTGCTTAGGGAACGGCAGGTCGTGATCGGACGGCTGAGGCTGCTCGGCGCGCATGTCATCGAGGCCGATCACCAGCGGCTGGGCCCGGCGCTGGTCGAGCGCTATCTCGAGCTCAAGCAGGAGAATCTTTTGTGACGACGCCGGCCGGCACCGATGCGGTACGCCAGACGCTCGCCAGCTTCCGCCAGGAGCGCGAGGCCGACTGGCTGGCATTCGAGGCGCTCTTGGCGCGGGTCGAGAAGCGAGCGCCGCGCACGCTGTCGGAAGACGAATTGCTGTCGCTACCGCTGCTCTACCGCTCGGCGCTGTCCTCGCTGTCGGTGGCCAGGGCGACGTCGCTCGACAATGCGCTCGTCTCTTATCTCGAAGCGCTCTGCCTGCGCGGCTATTTCTACCTTTACGGCGCCCGGCGTGGCTTGCGGCAGCGCATCGGCGATTTCTTCCTGCATGACTGGCCAAACGCTATCCGCGTCCTGTGGCGTGAAACCCTTGTTGCGGTCGGACTGACGGCAGTCGGCGCCGGCGCCGGCTACTGGCTGGTGGCGTCCAACAAGGGCTGGTACGACGCCATCATCGCACCAAGCCTTGCCGGCGGGCGCAATCCGGACTCGTCGGCCGAGATGCTGCGCAGCGTGCTCTATGGCGGCGCCGACAGCCAATTCCTGTCGAGCTTTGCCGCCTATCTCTTCACCCACAACACGCAGGTGGCGATCCTGGCCTTTGCGCTCGGCTTTGCCTTTGCCGCGCCAAGCGTGCTGATCATCCTGATGAACGGCTGCATGCTCGGCGCGATATTCCAGATCTACGCCGCCAAGGGACTGGGCTTCGGGCTCGGCGGCTGGCTCGCCATCCACGGCACCACCGAGCTGTTCGCCATCGCGCTGGCTGGGGCCGCCGGCATGCGCATTGGCACGCGCATCGCCTTTCCCGGCGAGCTAACCCGCATGGCGTCCGCCGCCGAGGCCGGACGGATCGCGGCGACCGTCATGGTCGGCGTCGTCGTGATGCTGCTGTTTGCCGGCCTGCTCGAAGGCATCGGCCGGCAGACGATCAACGGTGACGGCGCCCGCTACGCCATCGGCGGCGGCATGCTGGCCTTTTGG
>NZ_RZOT01000845.1:0-1415 GCF_003999085.1 Mesorhizobium sp. M4A.F.Ca.ET.090.04.2.1 | reverse complement strand
CTATAAAATAGCTTTTACGATATGATTTCACTACGCTTTCCGTTTTCCAAGAATTCAGTCTCGTGGAGCGATGAAAAACTTTTTCATTGCTAAATCGGCGAAATCGGCGAGAATGCCCACCATGGAAACCAGCGAAAAGCGGCAGCGCGGCCGTCCGCGCTCCTTCAACGGCCCGTCCGAAGCCGCCTCCGTGCAGTCGCTCGACCGCGCCTTGCGCATCCTTGCCATCGTCGCCGAAGGCAGCGGCCTGTCGCTGAGCGAGATATCGGCGCAAAGCGGCCTTGCCGCCTCCACCGCCTACCGCATGCTGACGACGCTGGAGAACCACGGCATGGTCGAGTTCGACGGCACCGACCAGCTGTGGTCGATCGGCGTCGAGACCTACCGCATGGGCGCCGCGTTCCTGCGCCGCCGCAAGCTGGTCGACCGCGCCCGCATCGTCATGCAGGAACTGATGGAGAAGACCGGCGAGACCGCCAATCTCGGCGTCGCCGAGGACGATTGCGTCGTCTTCGTCAGCCAGGTCGAGACGCACCAGGCGATCCGCGCCTTCTTCCGGCCGGGCACGCGCAGCTCCTTCCATGCCTCCGGCATCGGCAAGGCGGTGCTGGCGCATCTCGATCCCGAGCGTGTCGCTGCCATCCTGCGTCGCGCCGGGCTGGAGCGCTTCACCGACAAGACGCTTTCCGACATTTCGGCGCTGGCCCGTGATCTCGTCGCGATCAAGCATCGCGGCTGGTCGGTCGACGACGAGGAGCGGCACCCGGGAATGCGCTGCGTGGCCGCCGCCATCTTCAACGAGTTCGGCGAGCCGATCGGCGGCGTTTCGGTGTCCGGGCCCACCGTTCGGGTGACGCCGGAGCGTCTGGCCGATATCGGTCCGCTGGTGCGCGAAGCGGCGACCGACATAACCAGGATGATCGGCGGGCATTCTTCACAAGGCGCTGCCGAGGCATCGCTGTTCGAGGTCAGCGCCACGCGCTTGCCTTGACTCTGGCCCGGCTTGACACCGGTCCGGCAACGGTCGAAGTCTGCGCATCCGATCCATTCCCGCCTGAAGACGCATGAGCCTCAAGTCCGTCAAAGCCTTCTTCGCCGAGCATGCCCCCGACATCGCGGTGATCGAAACGCCGACAAGTTCGGCGACCGTGGCGCTCGCCGCCGAGGCGCATGGCGTCGAGCCGGGGCAGATCGCCAAGACCATCTGCATGCGGGTCGGCGAGCGGGTGCTGCTGGTGGTCGCCCGCGGCGACGCGCGCATCGACAACCGCAAATCGCGCGATGCCTTCGGCGGCAAGCCGCGCATGCTCGATGCCCAACAGGTGGCGGAGATCACGGGGCATCCGGTCGGCGGCGTCTGCCCCTTCGGCCTCGCCTCGCCGCTGCCTGTCTATTGCGATGTGTCGCTGCGGGCC
>NZ_RZOT01000844.1:0-1416 GCF_003999085.1 Mesorhizobium sp. M4A.F.Ca.ET.090.04.2.1 | reverse complement strand
GCCGAGGCGCTGGCCGCCAGCGAGGACTTTGCCGCAAGCACCGGCGCACTGCAGATCCATGCCTTCAACCAGGAGGAAACGCTGGTCGGGCAAGGCACACTCGGCCTCGAGATCGAGGCCGATCTGCCGGAAATAGACACGCTGCTGGTCGCCGTCGGCGGCGGCGGCCTGATCGGCGGCATCGCCGCCTGGTTCGCCGGTCGCATCAGGATCATCGCCGTCGAGCCGGAGGGCGCGCCGACGCTTTATCGCGCCTTCGAGGCAGGCCGGCCAGTCGATGCGCCAGCCGAAGGCATAGCCGCCGATTCTCTGGCACCCAAGCGCGTGGGAGAGATGATGTTCCCGATCGCCGAGGCCTATGTCGAGCGTTCGCTCCTGATCAGCGACGATGACATCGTCGCCGCGCAGAAGGCGCTCTGGGACCGGGTGCGAATCATTTCCGAGCCGGGCGGTGCCGCGGCCTTCGCGGCGGTGCTCTCCGGCCGCTACCAGCCCTCGCCGGGCGAGCGCATCGCGGTTCTGGTCTGCGGCTCCAACACCGACCCCGCAAAATTCTGACCATAAAGCGGAAAGAACGGTTCACGTTTTTGGAACCCGCCTCGCCTTTGCCGTGTTTGCTGGTACACTTCTAGTCCTGAGGTTCGGGCCATCCCGCCCGGACAGGAAGGCCGATGACGCAACGACCCACTTCCAGCGGCAATCGTGGCCTGGCCGGGCGTCTTGCCCTGAGCCGGCTGGCGACGCGGTCCTCCATGGTGGTCGAGCGTGGCTGGCCGCTGCTTTTGCCGCTGCTCATCCTTGCCGGCCTGTTCCTCAGCATCTCCTGGCTCGGCCTGTTCCCGCTTCTGCCCGACGTCGCGCGCATCGGCGTGCTGATTGTCTTCGCCATAGCCGCCCTCGCAGCGCTCTACCCGCTGAGCGTCTTCCGCTTGCCGACGGCAGCCGAGATCGACCGGCGCATCGAAGCGGCCAATGAACTGCTGCATAGCCCGGTGCAGGTGCAGACCGACCGCCCGAGCGGTCAGGAAAGCATTTTCTCGCAGGCGCTTTGGCGCGAACACCAGAAGCGCATGGCTGAACGGCTGGGCAGTCTTGGCGCCGACCGGCCGCGCGCACGCGTTCCGGAGCGCGACCGCTGGGGCCTGCGCGCCGTCGCGGCGCTGCTCCTGGTCACCGCCTTCGCCTTCTCCTTCGGTCCGTCAGGCGGCCGGATAAGCGACGGCTTCGTCGCCCGCGCCGCGCGCGACGCCGTTCCGCCGCGCATCGACGCCTGGGTGACGCCACCTGCCTATACCGGCAAGCCGCCGCTCTTCCTCACCGCCGACGCCAACCAGGCGGCCGCCACCTTCACCGTGCCGCAGGGCAGCGATGTCTCGCTGCGCGTCACCGGTGGCTCGGGCGAGGAGACGCTGAGCT
>NZ_RZOT01000843.1:0-1416 GCF_003999085.1 Mesorhizobium sp. M4A.F.Ca.ET.090.04.2.1 | reverse complement strand
CCCTCCCGTCTGAGGCAGAGCGCAAAGCATCTACTATCTAGGTGGACGACGTTTACTCCATTTCCGCCCACGGCGCATCTTTCGCGCTCTGCATGTCAGCCGGAACGGCCAGATCCTGGAAGCAGACGGCGGCACTGCACGCCACTCAGCGGTCAGTGGATCTCGCCAACCGCCTTTCCAGGCTGTTCGGCATCGACCCAACCCATCACCGCGTCAAGATCGACGCCCTTGCGAGTCGACCACTCAACCAAATTGGCGGGCCGGTAGCTTGACGAGTGGCGATACCGCTCGAAGACCGAGCCATCAATCGTCTCATTGACATTGATGTACGTCGCATCCGGGTCCCGGCCGGGAGGGGATGCAATGGGCCGAAGATGCCTCTTGCTGAGGATGGCGTAGGAGCCGCGCATGAACTCCCGGTAAGAGTCTGAAATCGGAGCGTCGAGGGCCCCGTCGTCCACCTCGATGTCGCTCCTGAACGCGAGACCGTGGGACCGGGCCTTTTCGATGATCCAGCTGAGAGGAGCCTGTGCAAGCAGATCATTCGGGTATCCGCCGCCCACATTACCGTGGGCGCCAGCAAACCAACGCTGCTCGACACTGCTGTAGGGACGCGGCGGTGCGATCACCGCCTGGGGATCGGTAGGGATTCTCTTCGTCCATAACGTCGGCATGAAGCTGTTGCGATGCTCATCGAGGGCAAGGGCGTGAAACGCATTCTCGATTGGCACCCTCAAGCCCGTGTCCAGAAATCGGAAACTGGTCCGACTGATGCCTTCCCAGCTGAACGCGGGAATGCCGAGCGCGCCGACAGTGTCCCAGACGGCCACCAGCTTGATCGGCACGCGGCGGGAGTATTTCAGCATCCAGCGTTCTTCCAGGGCAGAGGCCTTCAGCGGGCCTGCGACCAAGTCGTCATGAAGCTTCCACACGGTCAGCGCGTCGCGTCGGCGGTACCGGGCGAACAACTGGTTGACGCTTAACGGGGCACCCGGCCTCAACAGGCCACACTTGGTGATAAAGCCTGTCAGAGAACGCGCAGTGAAGGCGCCACGGCTGAAGCCGAACACGAAGATGTCGTCACCATCGTTGTAGTTTTCGACCAGCCACTCATAGGCATCAAGGATATTCCTGAGCAGCCCCTTCCCAAAGGCTCCGCCAATGACTCCGTTCACCCCGATATCATAGTAGGCGAGCTGGGCTGGGTTTCCGGTGTCTTTCGTTGAACACAGGGCGCGCAAGCGCCAGACATTGGTGTTGTCCGACACGGAATTCCAGGTTCCATCAAGGAAAACCGCCAGCCGCTTCTTACCCGGTCCCGCTGCCGATAATGATTCCATTTCGCTTCCTTGAAAAGGAAGACAGACCACGACATATGGCGGCTGTCCAGCGGTCCTAAGTCAGCGCCCTCCGGAG
>NZ_RZOT01000842.1:0-1430 GCF_003999085.1 Mesorhizobium sp. M4A.F.Ca.ET.090.04.2.1 | reverse complement strand
TTGCGGCGGTCGCGGCGCTCGACATGATTGCCCCCTACCGCGTCAGCACGACGCCGGCGTCGGGCCGGAAGGAGACCCAGGCGCGGTCGTGCCAGGTCAGCGGGTCCTCGGTGATGCGCGAGGCGTTCAAGGCGCTCGCCCGCACCATCTGGCCGTCGTCGAGCCTGACGTGATAGACGGTCATGTCGCCGAGATAGGCGACGTCGTAGACTTCACCTTCGAGTGCGTTGACGGCATCGGCCGGCTTCTTCGACGAAACCTTGATCTTCTCCGGCCTTATGGCGAAGACGATGTCGGCGCCGGCGGCGGTATCGCCGCCATTCTCGACAACGATCTGGGCTCCGGTCAGCCCGGTGATGCGCGTCGTGTTCGCCGCCCGCTCGGCAACTTTGCCCTCGAACATGTTCACGTTGCCGACGAAATGCGCCACGAAGCGAGAGCTGGGGGCTTCATAGACTTCCGCCGGCGTCGCGACCTGCATGACCTCACCCTTGTCCATGATGGCAATGCGGTCGGCCATGGTCATCGCCTCTTCCTGGTCGTGGGTGACGACGACGAAGGTGAGGCCGAGTTCCTGCTGCAGGTCCATCAGTTCGAACTGCGTTTCCTCGCGCAGCTTCTTGTCCAGCGCGCCGAGCGGCTCGTCGAGCAGCAGAACCTTCGGGCGCTTGGCGACCGAGCGGGCGAGCGCGACACGCTGGCGCTGGCCGCCCGACAATTGGTGCGGCTTGCGCTTGGCGAACTGCTCGAGCTTGACCAGCTTCAGCATTTCGGCGACGCGCTTTTCGATGTCAGGGGCGGGCATGCCCTCCTGCTTGAGGCCGAAGGCGATGTTCTTCTCCACCGTCATATGCGGAAACAGCGCATAGGACTGAAACATCATGTTGACCGGCCGCCGGTAGGGCGGGATGCCGCGCAGGTCCTGGCCGTCGAGCAGGATACGCCCGGCGGTCGGCTCCTCGAAGCCGGCAAGCATCCTGAGCAGCGTCGACTTTCCACAGCCGGATGCGCCGAGCAGCGCGAAGAACTCGCGCTCGAAGATGGTCAGCGACAGGTTGTTGACGGCGGTGAAGTCACCGAACTTCTTGGTGACATTGTCGAATTGGATATAGGGCTTGGCGTTCGGATCATTCCATGGCGTGAAGTCCCTGCGGATGCTGCCAAGCGATTTCATTTCCCCACTCCGTCCTGTTTTTCGTCCCCCAGGAGTGGTTCAGCTCTTGATAGAACCGTCGAACCGCTCCGGATATTTCCCACGCAATTCCAGAGGGAAAACCGCTACGCGCTTTTTCCTGGAATTGCTCTTCTGTTCCTGCGCAATTCCGGACGGAAAACCGCTTCGCACTTTTCCTGGAATTGCTCTTCTGTTCCTACGCAATTCCGGACGGAAAACCGCTTCGCACTTTTCCTGGAATTGCTCTTCTGTTCCT
>NZ_RZOT01000841.1:0-1443 GCF_003999085.1 Mesorhizobium sp. M4A.F.Ca.ET.090.04.2.1 | reverse complement strand
GCCCGTTACCAGTTGCAGCAGCGCCGATGTCGTCGGCGCAAGCCCGTGCGGACAGGCCTCCGGC
This sequence comes from Mesorhizobium sp. M4A.F.Ca.ET.090.04.2.1, assembly GCF_003999085.1. NCBI lineage: Bacteria > Pseudomonadati > Pseudomonadota > Alphaproteobacteria > Hyphomicrobiales > Phyllobacteriaceae > Mesorhizobium > Mesorhizobium sp. M4A.F.Ca.ET.090.04.2.1. The sequence continues at coordinate 1,379 of NZ_RZOT01000841.1, read as the reverse complement.
GCGGGCGGCAAAAGCAGCACCACGTCGGCTGCGCGCGCCAGCGCCGAGGTCTCGCCGGACGTGATGGCGATAAGCGGGATCGCAAATCGCTTTGCATAGGCGACGATGCCCATCAATTCCTTGCTCTCGCCCGACCACGACATGGCGATGATGGCATCATCCTTGGCGATCATGCCGAGATCGCCATGATTGGCTTCCGCCGGATGGACGAAGAAGGCGGGCGTGCCGGTCGAGGCGAGCGTGGCGGCGATCTTGGAGCCGATATGGCCGCTTTTGCCGACGCCGGTGACGATGACGCGGCCCTCGATGCCCGAAATCAGCTCGACGGCGCGCGCGAATGGCGCGGCCAGCCCGTTCTCGAGCGCGGCGGCAAAAGCAGCCATGCCAGCCTGCTCGGTCGCCACGGTTCTCAGCGCCGAATCGATCGAAGCCTGCCTGTCCGGGCGCTTCTTTTCTGGGGACCCCGCATGCATGGCTGATGCGCTTAGCGCTTTGCCGCCCGCCTGTCCAACAGAAATGGCACCTGATGCAGGTCGCCCAAAAGTGGGCGGCGGTTTTGGGAAACATGCATAAAGCAAAAAACCTGAAGCGCGTCGCCTGAATCCGTTTCCACTCGCCGCGCTTTAGGTTCGATCCCGGTCTTTGCCCGTGGCCCAATATCCAATGGCGCCAGCCCCGAAATCCAGGACACCGCATGCGTGAGAGAACCGCCCGCCTCAACCCTCCGTTAACCATCCCCATTTACGGTTCGGTAAGTATGGCGCGCCTGCGCCGCGCTAGCAGTGGTGACGATGACTGGGGCCCAGCCTGAAACGAAAAGAGGTCGAACGGGCAAGGCCGTCAGCACGCTGCTGCTGGCGGCGAGCGTTCTTGCCTTGCTGCGGCCGATGCCGCTCCAGGCCCAGGAAACCGAACTGCGCGGCGAGGTTTCGGAATCAGCGATCCTGTCGGACCAGCAGCGCAAGGTCAGGCAGATGAGCAGGGCTCGCGCCCAGGATCAGGACACGCCGCAGACTGCGACCGCCGACGCCCCGGCCGACGCCTATTCGCCGGCAAGTTCCGGCGCGGTGCCGGACGATACTGATGCGGCAGCCGCCGACGAAAGCATCTTCGAGCAGCCTGCCGCCACCGACGATCCGTTCGCCGACAACCCAGCTCCGCCCAAGCCGCGCCGGACCCCGACCGCCAGGCAGCGCGCCGACGCCACGGGCAAGAAGGCGGACGACAAGGATACGGCTAAAAAGAACAAGACAAACGCCGCCGACAAGAAGAAGACCAAGCAGCAGACCGACGCAACGACGACCAGGGCCACTGCCGACGACACCGGCCTCACCGCAGAGGACCAGGACGGCGCCAACCGCCGCGCGGTCACCGTCGAC
>NZ_RZOT01000840.1:0-1449 GCF_003999085.1 Mesorhizobium sp. M4A.F.Ca.ET.090.04.2.1 | reverse complement strand
CCCGAGGCGATCACCGGGATGGACACCGCTTCGGCAAGGTCGCGGTCGAGGGCTGGGCCGAAGCGTCCAGCCTCGGCGTCGTCGAGCTGGCCAAGAAATTCGAAGGCGCGGGCGTGGCCGCCATCATCTACACCGACATCGACCGCGACGGCGTGCTGACCGGCATCAACTGGGACGCCACCATCGACCTTGCCGAAGCGGTGTCCATCCCGGTGATCGCCTCGGGCGGCCTGGCCTCGATCGCTGATATCGTGCGCATGACCATGCCGGACGCGCAGCGGCTCGAAGGGGCGATCTCCGGCCGGGCGCTCTATGACGGCCGCATCGACCCGGCGGAGGCGCTGGCGGTCCTGCGCGGCGAGGAGATGGAGGCAAGGCCGTGAAGGTGTCGATCATCCTGGCGTCCTATGACAGCGGCCACTATCACGGCGGCTGCGGCCAGGGTCCGGATGCGCTGATGGCCGGCGGCCTTGCCGAGGCGCTCAAGCTTGCCGGCCACGACATCGACGTCCACGACATCGGCAGGGTCAGCGACGACGAGCAAGCGCGCGAGATCGCGACCGGCTTCGCCGTCTGCAACGCCGTGTCGGGCGAGGTTCGCATCGCGCTCGACAACGAGCGGTTTCCCATCGTGCTCGCCGGCAACTGCCTGACCAGCGCCGGCGCCGTGGCCGGCGAAGGCGCCGACGCCATCATCTGGGCCGACCAGCATGGCGACATCAACACGCCGGACACTTCCACATCCGGATTCCTCGACGGCATGGCGCTAGCGACGGTGCTTGGCCTTTGCTGGCGGCCGATGACGGCGCAGATTCCCGGCTTCAAGCCGATCGACCCGGCCCGCTCGGTGCTCGTCAATGCACGCGACCTCGACACGGCGGAAAGGGAGGAACTGGAAAAACTGCCGGTCATCCGCTCCGAATGCCCGGACTGGACGGGGGCGGCGGAGAGGCTGAAGAAGGCCGGCGCCGAACGGATCCATATGCATATCGACCTCGACGTTCACGACCCGGAAGAATTGCAGGCCAACCGCTTCGCCACGCCCGGCGGTCCTGGACCCGAGCAGGTGCGGCAGGCGATGTGCGGCATGGCCGGCGCACTGCCAATCGCCGGCCTCACCATCTCGGCCTATGATCCGGCCTTCGATGCCAAGGGCGAGGTGCCGCCGCTGGTCGGCGAATTGCTGGTCGAGCTGCTCGCGACGATGGAGAGAAGCTGATGCTGAAGGCCCGCGTCATTCCTTGCCTCGACGTCAAGAACGGCCGTGTCGTCAAGGGCGTCAACTTCGTCGACCTCGTCGATGCCGGCGATCCGGTCGAGGCGGCCAAGGCCTATGACGCGGCCGGCGCCGACGAGCTCTGCTTCCTCGACATCACCGCCTCGTCCGACAACCGCGAGACGATCTTCGACGTCGTCGCCCGCACCGCCGAGCAATGTTTCATGCCGCTC